>JAUPLE010000401.1 GCA_030837085.1 Acidobacteriota bacterium
TCCAGGGGAGGACGTTGGGAGGGCAGGAGAGCTGTCAGGGCTGGATATCGATGCCGCGGGTGGTGTCTTCTGTGCCTGGAATAACCACGAAACTATTGTTTTTGAGTTTTCTCATGAGGGAGGTCTTGCCAACGTCACCGCTGCCAACGAGGAGGAGTTTGCATTCTAGAAAAAACACGGAAGCTTGTTGCATTTCGGCAAAATAGTTTTCAATGGCGGCTTTTCCTTGTTTAACAATCTCTACGGGGGGATCCGTCAGGGGGTTGCCATATAGATTAAAACCATTGCCATATTCATTTTTAAACTGAATTTCCATTCTAGAACACCAAGAAGTGATATCAGGAGGAAGTCGATTAACAAAATTATCTCTAACATTCAGTGTATTTAAATGCTTCAATTTCTTCAGCGGCGAAAGGTCAATGATCTGGTTACTGTTTAACCACAGTTTCATCAGATTTGTCAGAACACTTAGTGGGGTTAGGTCCGTGATCTGATTATTCCCCAATGAAAGATGAGTTAATCCGCTTAAACTCCTTAGAATGAAATGTCTTTAAGTCTTCTACCATCCAAGTTCAACCCCACTACCTGCCCGGTATTATCCAGGGCATAGCTATTACTATAACTGATTGTGTGGCTAAGCCTAACGAGTCTTAATTTTCCGGTTTGTTTCTCGATCTGCCTTATAATCTCCATATCATCGGCCATAATATCTCCTCTCTGTTAAAATTACAAATTATATGCGACAGGCGTAGGGGTTTGATTCATCAAACCCACAGATGAATCGCCTGTGGCAGGGCTTGATAAATCAAGCCCCTACATGATAAATCAATGCCCTACAATGAACGGGGACCAACATTTTTATAGTGATCGCATGAACTCCGTTTCAATGTTTAATCATACCATACATGGGGAAAAAATGGAATGATGAATGCTGAACGATGAATGATGAAGAAAAATAGATTCAGGGGGCAGGGGAAAGCGGAAGAGCGGAAGAGCAGAAAAAGAATGAGAAAATAACGCACTCTTGAAGAAAAAATCTACTGGCTTTACTTCTTTTTTTTTTTGTGCTATAAACCACTTTTAGACAAAGAAATCTCGAAATCAATAGTAGATAAGGAGATCAACCATGAAAAAAACTATATTAATCGCGGCGTTGATGATAACAGTGTTTACAAGCAACATTTTTGCGATTCTTTATGTTAATCGCTCTTGTGAAGCCTTTAATAGCTGCTCTCCCGACGCGAATGGCGGCATCGCGCCCTCCATGGGTCAAATGATTATCGAAGGGGCCGGCTATTTCCTGGCCTCTCATGCCGACATGCAGAAATTCTCAAACAAGATCGAATTGTCCGAAATAAACGGCGTAAACTACCCGGAACTACAGGAGATGCTCAACAGCGCCATCGCCAACATGGAAAGCGCCTCCGCTGTGTATAAAAACCTTATCCAGGCGGCTCAAGAAACTCCCTATAACCGGGCGGTTATCCATAAGTTATTGAAATTCGATTACCGGGGCTTCATGAAAAAAAACAACCTGGTGGCCGATGTGTTTATAAAGGTAAAAGGTTTCCTGGCCCGGGGCGATGTCACCGGCGCTTATATCAAACTTAAAACATCCAAAGACGCTATTGTCGCACAATTGTATATAATCAAAACTGCTTTAGACTCAAACCTTTTCCCTGATGTAAACCTCCTGTACCAGGTAAACCAGGCTTACTGCGAAACGCTGTTGTTCGGACAATATATCGCCCAGGTATTTAATAACCTCTGATTCACGGTTATTCAAAATAAAGAGGCGCAGCATGAAGCCGATTAAGTCCTTGTATTACCTGGAGTTTAAAAAGTTGTTCAGCTTTTGGAACCTGGTAACACTCTTTATTCTCTTCGCCCTATTGCTGGGGATATCACAACTGGGCATCATTGAATATAAAAAAGAATTAAGCGAGATCGAAATTTCGAACAAACTTGAAAAATTACACGGAGAACAGTTTGAACGATATCAAGCTTACGGCGCATATGGAATCAAGTTTTATATGATGCCTTGCTCATTGAGTTTTATATCCGGTTTTAAAATATACAGCAGCCTGGTCGGAACAGTGGATCACGGTACGAAATTAAACATAAATGAGAGCAGGAAAAGCCCGGTTATATTGCCTGATCCCGCCTATGGTTTTTTGAATTTTGCCGGCCTGCTCCTTTTATTTGGCTCGTTGTTAGTGATGACACTGGGATATACAACTTTTCCCAATGAAAAGGAATCACGATTTTTATGCTCCTTGAAACGATTCGACAGGATGTTTGTAGTGCTCATTACCTCACGGCTGATCTTTATAACAACCGCGCTCATACTATTGACCTTATGTTCGGCATTAATGGCCCGTTTAAATGGTTTAACCATTCCCGTTCCCTATTTCCTGGTTTTTTTTGGCCTGGCTGTCCTGGTTATGAATTTTTATTATTTCCTGGGAATTTTTGCCGGGTCGTTAAAAACCAGGATAAAACGAGTAGTTGCCTTTGTTGGCTTATTCTTAGCGTTGACCATTCTTCCATTACTGGTCATCGTTAACCTGGCAAAAGGCGTCTCCAATACCATCTCGGAATATCAAACCGAGTACGATAAATTAAGGTTCTATATGGCCATCGAGAGGAACGGCATTAAACGGTTTGGCAATACCAGGTCCGGGGAAGAAATAAATCAATTTATAAGAAGTTTCATTGCCAATGAATTGAAAATCATCGAGGATATGGAGAGCAAATATAAAAAAGAGCTTCATGATAAAGTAGGAATGTTCCAAGACTTATCATGCTTTTTCCCTGCACTGTTTTATTTGTCCTCGGCAAATGAAATAAGTGGGGGCGGCTATAGAAGTTACTTTGACTTTTATGGATTTATCGAAAAAATGAAAAACGAGTTCATCAAATTCTTTTTCGATAAGGAATATTTTTCAAAGGTTGAGTCAGGCAAGGTAGAGTCCTTTATCAAAGGGGACAACAATATTTTCTATTGCCGGCCCGGTCTTCCGCCGAAGTTCCTGTTCGGGATCATCCTTACCTTATTATATACGGCAATCCTAGTTTTTTTCTCCTACCGGAATATCTACCGGAGAGTTTTCCCGGTACACGAAAAAATGGATAATGAGGATGATTTTTATGTGGAAATTGCTAGGGGAAACAACAACATCCTGTTCACCGACTCGGAGTTACTCAAAGCCAAACTGTACAACCACCTTTCGGGAAAAGAGACATTAAAAGGCGAGATCGCCATTATTCCCGGGCTGGATACTGAAACCGGCGGCGCAGTGGAATTTACTTATATTCCCGGCCCGGAAGCTTTCGCCGGCATATCTCCCGCTATCCTGCATTGTTTCTTATTCGGTGTGGAACCGGAAAGAAACATGGATACCTGGGACATCCTGCTCAAATTCCTGCTGGCCCAGAAAATCGTTATCATGGACCAATTCATAAAAGGCACTGAACCTAAAAGGGTAAAAGAACTGGCTGTGTGGTTGAGTCAGACGCAATTGTACTGCCTTATTATCACCAACGATTATTATATGGCAAAGGAACTGGTCAAGGACAAACACCAATTGTTCATCGAAAAAAATGATCCCACCGGTAAAATGCTGAAAGATCAGGTGGAAAAGGGGATATAAATGAGCCGGGGAGTCGAATATGGAAGCCATTGACGAAAAAGAAAGGCAGGAACTGGTAGACTTTGGGAACCGGGTAAAAGAGATAAGAAGGCATTTTCATTTATCGCAGAAAGAGTTTGGCGATGCGCTTGGGTTGTCGGCCAGTTTTATTTCGGAGGTGGAAGCGGCGAAAACAAAGCCTGGGTATGAGTTTTTCAAGAATTTGACGCTTATTTACAATGTGAATCCCAATTACTTGCACAAAGGGGAGGGGAAGTTTTTTTTGGCAAAAGCAGGGGCGGCGGAGTCAGAGCCGCTGCCGGATTGCGGCGCTAACAGTGAAATCGTTGCGGAGATGTTGTGGTATTTCAAGCGTTCGGAGATTGTCAAGCTGTCGGTGTTGCAGTATTTTAAGACCTTTTTATTTGATCGAAAGAGCATGATTGCCGAAGAATTGGAAGAGTATAAAAAGAAAGAAGAGAAGAAGGGCGAAACCTAATCCTTCATTCAAGATAAGCTCTTGACAAACATACGCCAATGAATTAATATAAAGGCATGATTGGAAAAGTCGACCTGGAAGAAAAAATAACGTATCAAAAGCCCAAACGCTTCTTTGAAAAATCCGGATCCGTGGACTCTGCATCCTCTTACTATGTCCCCCTGGAAAAAGTTGTCAACTCCGATAACATGGATATGAGGAGCATGGTAGAGCTGGGTCGTTACTTTTCTATTTTTGCTCCCCGTCAAAGCGGTAAAACCACTTATCTTAATCATCTCTGCAAAGAATTACAGGAAGACCCCTCCTATGTCGCTGTAATTCTAAGTTTCCAGAAATACAAAAAATTAAGCCCGGGAAGGTTCTACACCCAGGTGCAAAAAAAACTTTACTTCCAATTAATCGAACGCTTGACCCACATCGGTTGTCAAAAGCTGGATATGATTAAATCTTTTTTAGACCGCCATGATTTGACCGATCATATTTCCTTTGGCGAATTATTTGAAGAATTAAACCGGATTATCGTGTATAAAAAACTGGTTATTTTCATTGATGAGTTTGATGGAATTCCCAGGGAAGAACTGGAGAACTTTTTATCCACTTTACGGGATTTATACCTGGAGTATAAAGAAGTAAAGCAAAAAGCCCTTTATTCAATCGGTTTGGTGGGGATTCGCGATATAACCAAACTTATCGTCGGGGGGGTTTCACCCTTTAATATCGCCGATCAGGTGGACTTACCCCCTTTCTCCTTAAAGAATGTCCGCGATCTATACTCCCAATACACAGCGGAAACCAATCAGCCCTTTACTGAAGCAGCGGTAAAAAAGATTTATGTAGAAACCGCTGGGCAGCCCTGGTTGGTCAATCGGCTGGGCACAATATTAACTGTGGATGTTAAACCCAACGTCACAACGCCAATCGATGAAAACGACGTCGAAAAAGCAATCAACATCTTACTCCAGGAGAAAAATGATCACTTTGACAACCTTTATGAAAAGGCGAAACTGTATAAGGAGACTTTCATTGAAATCGTTTTCGATAATGTCAAATATAAGCCTGACGATAAGGACCAATCATGGCTGGAGCAATATGGCTTGATAAAGAAAAAAGAGAGCAAGGCAGTAGTGGCAAATGACATTTATAAAAAGAGATATATTGAGACCTTTTTCACTGAAGCCAGCGTCCCGGATGGAATATCCTCTTTGCAGGATGTTTCGCTGGCTGGCCCATTGAATATGGAAAATTCCTTGCTGGATTTCAGTCAATATATAGCTCAGATTGGAGTTCAGGCCTTTTATAAGGAGAAGAAACCCTATGAGAAAACAGGACAATTCCTGCTAACTGCTTGGCTTTACCAGTATGTAAAAGGCGGGGAAGGAGATTTGCGGTATGAGGTGAAGTCAGGTATGGGGGTTATGGACATTATGCTAGCGTATAGGGGGAAAAAATATATAATTGAGACAAAAGTTAATCGACAAAATCTAATCCAAACGCTAATGCAGGGAATAAAACAGGTATCCACGAAATATCTTGCCTCTGAGTTCTCTCATGAAGGTTATCTTGTCGTTTTCGATACCAGGACGCCGGTGGGAGATATATGTGAACCGCAATATCACCAGGTTGGGGATAGGCAAGTGGTCAGTTTTAAAATCGGTATCGGCAAGGAAAAATAAATCCGAAGTAGTTTCTTGTTTTCTTCGGATAAATCGCTGCCCAGTTCAACGGTGAACGGTGCAGGTTTTTAAAGGAACGCCCCTGGATAAACAGGCCGGGACAAATCCGCTTAACTCTTACTGTTCTTGAAGGGATTCAGTACGTTTATTTCTTTTATGCTTCTAAAATGCTTATCATTCGCAGTTATAATGGTATCGATCTTGTTTTGAATCATTAAAGCCACCAGGTTTATATCAAATATTTCCTGTCTTTTGATCCTGTGCTTTTTTACCAATTCAA
>JAUPLE010000402.1 GCA_030837085.1 Acidobacteriota bacterium
TAGATTTATCGAGATGAAGGATATACAGGGCCTGGAATTCAATGAATTGAATGCGGTGGTAGACAGCGCCATTGCTAATATGAAAAGCGCGATCGGGGCATATGAGTTATTGATTCGAGAGGCTGTGAATACACCTTATAATGTAGAAGTCCAAACCAGGTTGAAAAGTTTCGATTATGCCGGGTTCATGCTCGCAAATGGGTTAAACAAAAGTACTTTCGGTGCAGTCAGTGGCTTCTTGAAAAATGGTGATATTACGGGGTGCTTCGAGAAAACCTATGCCGACATAAAAAATATCCAGGCGCTACTGCAAACCATAAAAGGAGCAACCGCCCTTAATAGATTGCCGGATATTTCTATCTTTTGGAGGTTAAATGAAACCTGCGGTGAGACGTCACTTTTCGGAAGTTACGTCGCACGTGTCTTTTCCGCAATCCAATGACTTTAGTTAAAGGAGGGCAGCATGTCGAAATTTTATGCCAACTTTTTGCAAGAGGTTAACCGTTTCTTTTGCCTGAAGAATATGACCGTTTTGCTGTTCTTAATGATAATCGTTATGTTCTGCACACATTTGGGAGTTAATGATTTCAAAGGTTCTAATTCACAGGAAAAAGAGTTCAAAGAAACTGGAGAGTTGTTGTTCGGTAAGATGTTAGATTATTACCGTTATTCGGTTGAAGGAATTGATATCTTAGCATTGCCGACTGCATCCAGGGTATTATTCGCAAGCCCGGCAATGGTGTCAAATCTGGCTGCCAATATAAACACCATCGTGAACCTGCACATTTACAATGATTGTCAGAGCAAAGCCATTTTTATGGCTCACCCATTGTTGCAATTCCGACTCTCCTCGATTCTGCTTATATTGGGCACCCTTCTTGTCTTATTCTTTGGCTACGATTTGTATCGTGATTTCGATTATTCAAAATTATTAGCCAGTTCCGCTTCCGAAAAGATTGTTTTCGCTTCCACTATTTTTTCCCGATTCCTGTTGCTCATCCTCAGCTATTTCTTCTTGTTATTGGTTTCCCTGGGCATGATGGCGATTGAAGGTGTCACCCTTACTCAAAGTGATTTTACAGGAATGATCGGGTTCCTCATTTCAGCTTCTTTGAAATTATTGTTTTTTTTCCTGTTAGGAACGGTTATCGGGCACATACGAGTGCCTTTTTTTGGGATTGCTGCCCTCCTGGCGTCATGGATCACTTTAGTCCTTGTATTCCCTTGTATGTTTGATGCCATTATTGAAGAAAAAGCAAATAAAATCACCTCCTATTATAAAATCTATAAAGATAAATTAACGGTCATGAGTGACTTTGAAAAAAAAGCAGAAAAGGAAAAGGGCGCTTATTTAGACAATACTCCAGAAGGAAGGAAAGAGGTCGTAGAAGGGTATTGGAATAATATCTTTCCACTAATAGAAAAACTGGATGAACAACTTTTGAACGAAATCACCCAGGTAATAAACGAAATGCAATATATAACCAGCCTTACACCGACTACCTTTTACCTTTCAACCGCCAATGAAGCCGGCGGCAGCGGTTACCAAAACTACCTGAACTTTTATAGGTATCTCCTGGATTTGCGAAGGCAGTTGGTACGTTTCTGGATCGACCGGGTCTATTACAATGACCCCACGGTAATGGTCAACTTCGTAAAAAAGGATGAAAATGTCTTTAAAGCCAAAAGCGCTGTGCCCTTCTATTTTATCCAGGGCGTTTTCATTAACCTGGGCTACTGCATTGTTCTCCTGTTCCTTTCCTATTTTCTCTTCCGGTACAACCTGTTCCACCTGCCTAAAAACAATTTCACCTGCTCAGGGGTAAACCTCAAAGTCAAATCAAAACAAATCATTGGATCAACCAAAGATTTCCCGGAATTTTTCCACCAAATCGTGAACGTATTCTTTGGAAAAATCAAACACTTTACCGGGAAAATCTCTATCGACGGCGAGAATATCGTAACGCCGGTTAAAAAGAACTTCCTATTTTTACCCCAGCAAGAACACTTCCCGGACGATATCAAAACAAAAGACCTTATCACTTTTTTTAAGCGGCTATTTAAACTGTCCGCTGAAGAATTCCTCTCACTAAAAGACGCGGTAGGCAAGGCTAACCTTAATAAATACTTTATTAAACTATCCAAAGTGCAAAAAACCAGGCTGCTGCTGACCCTGGTTTCTTTCGGAAAGAACCAGGTTTATATCCTGGATGATTTCGGGAACGGTTCCACCACTAAAGATCGCGCTGAAATGAATAACCTGTCAGCGCTGTTAAGAGATAAAGATATAATCGTCCTGGATTTTTGTTCAAGCGGCATCTCCTGGCAGGGTGCAAACGCTGTTTTGACTGTCAGCGCCGCGGATAATGAATTGATTGCCACAGTTGAAAGCTAAGGAAATGATTGAGTGTACACACCAATGACAAAAGATAATTTAATCGAAATCGGTCAGAGGATCAAGGCCATCAGGACCGCTCTCAAGATCAAACAAAAAGACCTGGCTGATGCCCTGGATATCGCAGGTTGCTACCTCTCCGAACTGGAAAGCGGAAAAGCAAACCCCTGCCATGCGTTTTTCTATAAAATCTCTACCCGCTTTGACGTGAGCCTCGATTACCTTTTTCACGGCGACGGTGAGATGTTCCGGGCGGCGAAAACTATTAAAGAAAAGGAAAAAGACCTGGAAGATGATAAAACCATGAACACTGAGAA
>JAUPLE010000403.1 GCA_030837085.1 Acidobacteriota bacterium
TCAATCATCTCCTCCACTTCCTCCCTGAATATATCCCTCTTCACAAGACCGGCATCTTTAACCTCTTCCTTTTTTTCCTGGATATCTTTCCAACAAATCGGACCGTTTCCAAATAAAACCCATTCGATCGAAATATTCAAATCCTCATGCAGACGTTCCAGGCTCTTTAAATGAACCAGGTGCAGGCCTTTTTCATTTTTTTTATAGGTTACCTCCTGGATATTCACCATCCCTGCCATCCGACGCTGGGTATATTTAAACATTTCCCTGACCGTCCTTAACCGCTTGCCAATATTTTCAAGATTATACATCTTATTACCTCCGTAACCTCCATAAAATGCTGGAGGCAAATATAATACTGAATTTCAAACGATATGTCAAGATGCAATAAGGATAAAGCGACAATAAAATAAGATCAACATCAATTCAAATAAGATCAATGTCCATGCTTTTTGTATGATTGTTTATTTTAATCGCTTTTATGTTTATCTTATCACGCTTGATGCTGATCTTATTGTTTCGAATAATGATGTTATTCGTTTGAGCGTTAATCTTATTTTTTCGAATGGCGATCTTATTCATTTGAATGTTGATCTTATTATTTCGGATGTTGATCTTATTTGTTTGAATATTGATCTTATTAGCATGGATGATGATACTTTTTTCTATTCGATCTATCCTATTTGGCTATTCATACGGCCTTTTTGGATATTTAATTGCCCTTTTCGGTGCGCCGGTTACTCACGGTGCTTGACGGTTCCCATTATTTACTCGGTTACCATATCTTTCAGGTTCATTTTTTATGAAAATTGCCACAAAGGCACGCATGTGCGAAGGCACAAAGAAACACCAAGAGAATTTATTTAAAAAAACCTTGGTGACTTGGTGCCTTGGTGGCGAAAGTTTTTTCTTCTAGCGATCGCTAGCTTCGGAGTCGCTAAACCCGGACGGCAACCGATGAAACATCTCCTTAAAACACCTGGTGAAATACGACGTGCTGGAAAAACCCACATCAAACGACACCTCCGTGATCGACCGATTCCCCGATTTTAACATTTGCGCGGCTTTATTTAGCCGGAACGAACGTATATAATGCGTGGGGTCCTCTCCAGTAAGCGCCAACACTTTCCGGTACAATGTGGTCCGCCCTATGCACAACTTAGCCGCCAATTCCTCTACATTAAAATCGAAATCCGACAGGTTCTTCTCGATACACTCATCCACCTCTTTTAGAAATTTCTCATCCATGGAAGAAACAACGATCTCAGCCGGGACCAGGCGCAGCGGTCCTGTCCTCTTTGCCTGGAGATGCGAACGCAGCCTCAAGATATTCTGTACCCGGGCCAACAATATATCGGTATTAAAGGGCTTGGTAATGTAGTCATCCACCCCTGTTTCAAGACCTTGAAGAATGTCTTTCTCACTGGCCCTGGCTGTAAGCATTACTATAGGTATGTGGCTGGTGGCTATATCGGATTTTAAACGCCGGCACAACTCGAAACCGTCAAACCCCGGCATTATCACATCACTAATAATCAAATCCGGGATCAACGCTTGCGCACGCTCTAAACCTTGAGGTCCATCAAGGGCTATTTCAATGCGGTAATACGCCTCCAAACAGTCGCGGATATAATCGCAAACATCTGAACTGTCTTCTACGATGAGAATCAATTCCTGGTCCCGGGGACTGCGTCCCCCTTTATGCAGGTCCCCTGGCTCTTCCGATACCAGGGGCTCGTTTTGAAAAACCCGCCCCTGGACCCCACCAAAACTTCTATCTTGTTGAATTTTTTGTGTTTCTTCACTATTAGATTGCACCTCTGAAAAACTTTTGTTCTTTTCATTGTTAAAATCCGAAGGGGAAGTATAATACTTTTCTTTGAAACAATGCGCAAAATACGCCGGATTGGTGAAACCTACCATCATGGAAATCTCCGAGATATTACCCGCCCGCGCCTTTAACAACTGCACTGACCGATGCAACCGGTAAGACCGAATAAATTGATTCGGCGTTTCACCGGTTAAAGCCAGTATCTTCCGGTATAATGTCGTGCGCCCCATATACAAAATATTGGCCAATCCCTCCACACTTAACTCAGGATCGGCAAGATGCTTCTCAATGGCCGCTTGCAATTCTTTGTAAAACTCTTCATCCATGTCTGAAACCGAAATTTCATCCGGCTGGAGTGCCATCCGGCTTTTCATCCGCTCCTGTAACTGACGGCGCAGTTCAATCAAATTCTTAACCCGCGCCCACAAGATTTCCATGTTAAAAGGTTTCGGGATATAATCATCCGCGCCCTTTTGCAGACCTTCCAATATACTCTCGTGCGAATCCCGGGCCGTTAAAAGAATAATGGGAATATGACACGTACATGGGTCCTCCTTGATGCGGCGACACAGCTCGAAACCATCCATATGGGGCATGATGACATCGGAAATAACCAGGTCCGGGACGGTTTCTGTGACTTTGGCCCAGCCCTCTTTGCCATCCGCGGCTTCCAGCACACGGTAGCCTGATTCGAAAGTCGAACGCAGATAATGTCGCAAGTCCGCGTTATCTTCCACCACCAGGATAAGAGGTTTCTCTTCACCTTCGATAACCCCTTGCGGTGGGGGAAATGGCTCAACGGCTGTTATATCCACCGGCTCCAAAAGCGCACCGGTCCCGGCTTCCCAGTCGTGGATTACACTTTTGCATGGTTCATCACTGGGGCGCACCGCGGGCTGCTGCGCGACATCGATAATCTCTCCCGGTTTTAAATGGGACTTACCCAGGGGGAGACGTAAAACAAATTCCGCGCCTTTACCTTCACTGCTGTGGACCCGGATATCGCCGTAATGAAGCTCCACCAGTTCCCGGGTCAGCGCCAACCCAATGCCCGAACCTTTGGGCTTATTTTCATAAGATGATTCGGGCTGGTAAAAAAGCTCAAACATGTGGGGCAATTGGTCCGCCGGGATGCCGACGCCCGTATCGGCGACTGAGACTTCCAGGAAGCCTTCCGGGAAAATTCCTGTCTTTCCTGGAAGGGTAGTAATATCAGTGACTCCGGCGGACACGGTAATTGAACCACCGGGGGGAGTGTTTTTAAAAGCATTGGAGAGCAGGTTGTACATGATTTGTTCGACGCTTTCAGAATTGAAATACAGGGTGATATCATCCTGTTGGGGTAGAAAATGAAACTCGATTTTCCGTTGTTCGGAAAGAAGATTAAAAGAA
>JAUPLE010000404.1 GCA_030837085.1 Acidobacteriota bacterium
GGCAGAGTGCTTAAATCCAGGGTTTTTCGGGTTTTGAGCCTGACGGTGTTCAGAATGCAATCCTATGGTCCAGTTCTACAATCGGGACCCCCAGCATGGGGGGTTAGCCGAAGCGACCGGTGATATATTCCTCTGTTTTTTTGATCTTTGGCTTTGTAAAAAGCTGGATAGTGGATGAAAACTCGATTAACTCACCTTCATAGAAAAAAGCCGTATAATCGGAAACTCGCGCCGCTTGCTGCATATTGTGTGTTACTATAATAATGGTGTATTTTCCCCGAAGCTCGCCGATTAACTCTTCGATCCGTGATGTGGCTTTCGGGTCTAACGCGGATGTGGGTTCATCCATTAATAGTATTTCCGGTTCCACGGCTAGGGCACGAGCAATACACAGCCGCTGCTGCTGACCGCCGGACAAAGACAATGCATTCTCATTCATACGGTCTTTCACCTCTTCCCATAACCCGGAATCCCTTAGACTTTTTTCCACGACGGCCAATAATTGGCTTTTATTTTTAATGCCGTTATTAATGCGCGGGCCATAGGCAATATTGTCGAATATGGATTTGGGAAAAGGGTTGGGCTTCTGGAAGACCATGCCTACCCTCTTCCGCAGCAGCACCGGATCGACCAAAGGGCTATAAACATCTTCGCCGTCAAAATACAATTTTCCCATTGCCCGGCAGCCGGGGATTAAATCGTTCATCCGGTTGACGGCGCGCAAGTAAGTACTTTTTCCACATCCACTGGGCCCGATAATGGCCGTTACTTTGCCGGCAGGTATGGCTAGATTGGCTTTGCGAATGGCTTCTTTCTCCCGGTAAAAAATGGAAAAATCTTCGGAATAAACGTGGATATCTTCCCCGGCCAGGGCCGTTATATCCGCATGCGACATGACGTCTGGGTTTATATTAATCGCTAGATTCATGTTCATCATCCTCTTAATTTCTTAGATATCCTGGCCCTGATAATGATGGCGGCCAGGTTTAGTAAAAGCACCAACAGTATTAGTGTAAAAACCATCCCGAATTGAACGTGACGGATTCTCTCCACGGCTTCGTGTTCGGTTACCAGGTTGTAAATATTCCAGGGCAGGGCCGGTGTGGGTTGGGTTAAGGTTTGAAACAGGTTTAGCGGTTTGCCGACGCTAACCGCCGCGGTGAAAATAATGGGCGCTGTTTCCCCGGCAGCGCGCCCCATGCTGATGACAATGCCGGTTAAAATTCCCGGCAGCGCGGCCGGTAAGATAACCGTGGTGACGGCCCGGAGTTTACCGGCGCCCAGGCTTAATGCCGCTTCTTTATAGGTTCCCGGCACTGCCTTTATGGCTTCTTCCGACGCCCGGATAACGGTGGGCAATACCAATAACGCCAGGGTCAACGACCCGGCCAGTACGCTTTTGGAACCGGATACTTTGACTGTGTTTATAAAAAATGCCAGGCCGAAAAGACCGAAAACAATACTGGGCACCCCGGCCAACGTGCTGATGAAAACCCTGAGCAAACTAACGATTTTACTATCGGGCCTGGAGAACTCGGCCAGGTAAACGGCAGCAATGATTCCCATGGGAATGGCAAAAAGCATGGTTCCCAGCACCAGGTAAAAAGTCCCCAGGACTTCGGTAAAAATACCGCCCAACATGTGCGAATCAAACGATGTGTCTGTGAGAAACCGCCAGTAAAAAGTAAACCTGGGCCGCATCATGTTTTCGAAATTGATCTCTAAATAAGGGAATAGTTTTTCCAGGGTAGTGCCTTTGTATTCAATGACGCGGGGCGCAAGAACTTTTTTCCCCATGGCGCTGGGGTCGGAATAATCCCATTTTTCAATGAAAAGAATTCGCTTCAGGGTTTCCTGCGCCATATCCCAGCGGGTTTCGCCGTAACGGTCTCTCATCAGTACCGGTTGTTCAGTCCCGGGGGCTGGTCCCAGCAGGCGGTGTACCTGTTCCTTTAATTCGCGCAAATCCCGCGCGTATTGACCGCTGTTGGGAACTTCCCCGTTATCCGCTTGTCTTTTAAAGTCCGCCAGCATGCGGTAAACCGGTTCCCGGTATTTTTGGGCGGCTTCGACTTCCGCCAGTATTTCGTTCTCGTTTCCGCGGTTGAAGGCTTCATAATTGAAGCGTCGGAATTCCACCGTACCTTTAAATAGGAAAGCGCCGAGGCCGCGTATAATGATAGGGGCCAGGACGATAATCAATGAGGCGGACAGCAGGAAAACAGAAAAGAAACCGAGTCCGCTGAAAGAATGATCCAGTATGCGTCGGGTTTTAAGTTTCATGGTTTATTTGTTTAAACCCCCCATTTTTTTTTCGAACGGGCCGTGAGCCATTCGCTGATGAAGTTGCTGATAAGAGAGAACAACAGCAGTAAGAGGGCCATGGCAAAGAGAACGTGATACCTGGCCGAGCCGGTGACATGGTCTGCTTCGCCCATATCTCCGGCAATGGTGGCGGTAAGGGTGCGTATCGGTTGAAAGACATCATACCAGGGCTGGGGAACCTGGGCGGCGTTCCCGGATGCCATCCATACCAGCATGGTCTCGCCGAGGGCCCGCATCACGCCCAGGATAATGGCGGCAATGATCCCGGATTTGGCAGCCGGGATAACCACTTTTACCAGGGTTTCGGCCCGGGTGGCCCCCAGGGCATAACTGCCTTCTCTTAACTCCCTGCCCACGGCTTGCAGCGCATCCTCGGACACGCTGACGATGGTGGGTAACGCCATAATGGCCAGTATTACGGAAACGTTTAAAGCATTGGCGCCGCTGGAAATGATGAGGCCGGAGAATACGCTATAAAGCTTAAAAAGCCCATAAACAATAACGCCTTCCAGGATAATGAGAATGGTTGTACGGTGGATTTTAGCAGGATTTTTAAATAGTTTATTTGCCAGGGTTTCGCTGAGAATATAGGTAAGAATGAGGCTGAGGGGGATTCCCATTAACCAGACGGCTATACCCAGCAGGTGCCCGCCGCTGCGCTGCAATAACGGAGCAAATATCACCAGGGCAAAAAATCCGTAAGCCACCGAAGGGATGGCCGCGATAATTTCGATAACCGGTTTCACCACCTGGCGGACGGAAAAGGGCAGGATATCGCTTAAGCTGACTGCTGAAAAAATAGCCAGCGGTACGGCAATCACCGTTGAAAGGAATGTGACCATGGCGCTGCCGAAGATGATAGCCAGTGAGCCGAATTCCGCGGGGTTCCCGCTGGGATACCAGTGGATACCGAACAAGAATTCCTTTATCCCGCGCAGATTAAAAAAAGGCAGGGCATCCCTGGCGATAAACAGTAAGATGAAAATAACGGCAATCATGGACACAGAGGTAACGATGAATAGGGAACCTTCCATAAGAAAATTGGACAACCGTTTCGTTCGACCGGCGCCTTTACTGACGTAGATGCTTTTTTTAGCTTTTATGAAGTTTGTCATATTAATATACGATATCCTTTTTTCCTTCATCCTATTTTCTACCTTGCGGATTAAAATTGAATGAAGAAACCGTTAATTTTTCATTAAGACCCTTTTTATTCCCTTATTGAAATCGTCGGGCATTTCTCTTATAATATAAGCTGGAGTAAATGATATGAGATTAATAACCGAATTCAAACGAAAACTGCGTAAAGACATCGGCGCACGACTGGCCCAACTGCGCGAAACCCTGGAACTGTCCAGGAATAAGATGGCGGGCAAAATTAACATCAGCAGGGCCGCTTTCCAGAGAAATGAAGAAGGGCAATGGTTCCCTGAATATTCGACCCTGGTTAAACTTTCCGGCGTGTTTGGCGTTTCGCTGGACTGGCTCCTGGTCAACAAGGGTCCCATGTACTATAAACAGAAAATTGCCGAAACGGAAAATAGCGACGATAACTCGGTAATGAGCCGGAACGGCGCAACGGTAATGCGGGAAGAGTACCGTGATCTGCTGGATAACATGGAAAAATACCCGGTTCTGAGGTATGAAGTTTTGCTCCAGGTCCAGAAGTTCCTGGAAA
>JAUPLE010000405.1 GCA_030837085.1 Acidobacteriota bacterium
GATCAGCCCGGGCAATCCCAACTCCACCGCCAGTAATAGCAATTTATTATGCGGGTGCGAGAGTTCCCGTTTCACTTCATAATGATAGCGGAACTCATTCATACCGATACCCAACAGCGGATGCTCGTAAATCATGGGCATCACCACGTTCCACAATTGAATACGAAAGAACAACGTCCCTTCCGCTTGCCGGGTGGTTAACCGGACCTGGTCGTTTTCCAGTAGCGACGGCGCAATCACGAACGCAAAAAGCAATATTCCCACCAGGAAAACAATAAGAAATACCTTTTTCTTCAAAAGGAACAAGAGAAATCCAATCACGCACGCCAACAGCAGACCGAGCCACGCGCCCCGCGACTGCGTCAACAAAAGCACGCCCAATGTAATCGCTGAGCCTGCCAATAGCAACAACTGCTGCAGGAGGTGCCCGTTCACTATTAACACATTCCCCCTGGCTTTCCTCCAAATGTACGCAAAAAGCAAAACCATAAACAGGGGAATAATCAACACCAGCGTTCCGCCCACGGCATTGGGATGAAACCCCTCTTCTGCGCCGGGTAAATTGAAATTAATCCGCGGCAGCCATTCTTTTAGTTTCATCAATAAGGTAAGGTGTTTAACCCTGAAAGTAAACATCCCCAATACTCCTAATAATGAAAACAAAACGCCGCCGCAAAGAAACAAAATCGCAGCTATTCTTATCAGTTTCTCCGTTTTCAGTACCGCCGTAATAGCGTAGAACAGTCCGACGCCCAGGACGAGGCCGGCGATTTTAGGTAAACCGTGCAAAGGGTTCGCTTTCCACATTGTTGTGATAAAGACCGTGGCCAATATCAACAACAAGGGGATATCGATGAGGGTTCGTTCGATAAATTTCTTATTGACAATCCTTCTCACTACCATCAGTAGGGGTACAATCGCAAGAATCCAGGCCCATTGCTCCCTGGGAAAAAGAAACAACGGCGACAATAATACCAACACCGCTAATTGGATCCAATCGAAAGATGTCAGGACCTTTTTGAAAAAAGGTCCCGACACCCCCAAAAACTTCTGGTTAAGCCCCTGGCCGCCGGAGGCTGCAGTTAAATTATTTTTGGACCCGTTCATCATATTTTACTATAGCAGCAATCCATCAAGAAATCAACGGTTCAAAATTATTTTTGTGCCGCGCGTTTTTCCCAGGCGGCATAAATCTCTTCAAAAATCGTCTGCAAATTCTTGCTGATATTCCAACCGGGATAATGCGCCCTCATCTTACTCAAGTCCGAGATATAACATATATGATCCCCTTCCCTATTCTTATCCACATACTCAGAGATCATTTTCTTCCCGGAGATAGACTCGATCATCTTAAACGATTCCAGGATGGAAATCGAATTTCCCCTGCCGCCGCCCAGGTTATATACTTCGGCCACGCGCGGGGCTTTCAAAAACACATCGATAAACCGCGTCACGTCGTAAGAATGAATATTATCCCGCACCTGCTTGCCTTTATAGCCGAAGATGTTGTATTTTTTCCCTTCTACGTTGCACTTGATCAGGTAACTCAAAAACCCGTGCAATTCCACGCCGCTGTGGCTGGGCCCGGTCAAACACCCACCCCGCAAACAACAGGACGGCATATTAAAATAACGGCCATACTCCTGCACCATGATATCGCCCGCCACCTTGGACGCCCCAAACAACGAATGCTTGGAACGATCAATGCGGAAATCCTCTTTAATGCCGTTATAATACTCCGGGTCCGCATAGTCCCAGCGGGTTTCCAGTTCATTAAGTTTCAATTCATTGGGCGCATCGCCGTATACTTTATTGGTGGAGAGATGAGCAAAGGGAATCTCCGGGTTGGTCCGGCGATTGGCTTCCAATAAATTCAGCGTGCCCACGGCATTGACATCGAAATCATCAAACGGCCGGGAAGCAGCCAGATCATGACTGGGCTGCGCCGCCGTATGTACGATGGCTTCGGGTTTCAATTGTTTCACACATTCCAACACCATTTGCCTGTCCCTGATATCGATCTCATGATGATGGAAATTAGGATAGGTTTCTTTTAAGCGTTGCTGGTTCCAGCGCGTATCTCCTTGCGGGCCGAAGAAATCCGCCCGCATATTGTTGTCGATCCCGTGAATTTCCCAGCCTTGCTCAGCAAAGAATGATACCACTTCGCTGCCGATCAGGCCACCGGACCCTGTCACTAACATTTTCTTCATAATATTTTACTCCTTTTTCTCATTTTCGCTTTAATAATTTATGTTTTATAAATAGATAGATGAAATAGCTATTGGTGGTGAAGTAGCGTTTCCATAAGCGGCGGGGTTCTTTGAGGAGGCGGTAAAACCATTCCAAGCCGTGGTCCTGCATCCAATGGGGCGCTTGTTTCACCGTACCGGCATGGAAATCAAAGGCCGCGCCGACAGCCATCATGGCGGCGTGGACTTTTCCCAGGTGGTCCGCTACCCATATTTCCTGTCGCGGGCAACCCCTGCCTACCAATACAATATGAGCTTCCGCCCGGTTGATTTTTTCGATATCCGCCGCATCTTCTTCCGGCGTCGCGTCACGGAAGCGGTCCAAATGAATACCGCAGAGAATCACCCCGGGATAATGGGTCTTAATAAAAGTGGATAACGCCGCTAATGTCGTCTCGGTGCTGCCGTAAAGATAGACATTCAATTGTTTTTGCGACGCCTTTTCCAGCACATGAAGGGTTAAGGTGGGGCCGTAGACCCGGTCTTTCATGCCTACTTTATGGAAACTATTCAATGCCCAGCGTACCGGTTGGCCGTCCGGGAC
>JAUPLE010000406.1 GCA_030837085.1 Acidobacteriota bacterium
TCCCCTGCCGGCGTTTTGCAATACAAGTAAAGCATCAAACAATGGATTGCGACCGGCATCCCTTGTTATCGCCAGTTCTTCCACCAGGTCTTCATACTGGTAATCCTGGTTTTCTAAAGCGTCCAATGTTTTTTTCTTTACTTCTTTCAGGAAGTCGATAAACTTCTTCTCTCCCGAAGGGTAATTTCGCAGCGCCAGGGTATTGACAAACATGCCGATGATTTTTTCCAGGTCGGCATGACGGCGCCCCGCCACCGGTGTCCCGATGACAATATCTTCCAGGCCGCTTATTTTAGTTAAAAAGGTACTGTATAATGCAATCAGCGCCATGTAAAGGGTTGACCCGGCCTCTAACGCCAATGTCTTTAGGGCTCCGGCGATTTCCCTGCCCATCTCAAAATTTAAGGAATTTCCTTCAAAACTCTGGACCTCCGGCCTCCTATAATCCGTGGGTAACTCAAGCACCGGTATTTCTCCCGCGAATTCTTTTTTCCAATACTCCTCTTGTTCCAGGAGATGTTCAGCTTGTTTCTCCCGGCGCTGCCATTCGGCATAATCTTTGTATTGCACCCGAACCGCGGGTAATTCAGCGCCCCGATACAACGCGATGAAATCGTTGATCATGATCTCCACCGAAACCCCATCCGATATGATATGATGCATGTCCACCATCAACAAATACTGCCGCTCCGCTAATTTTTCCAGCCCTACCCGCAGCAATGGCGCACATGATAAATCAAAAGGACGGATGAATCTTAGCAGGGTCCCCCCGCCGGGGGGCTGCGACTCTCCGAGGGGTCGCTTTTGAAAAAGCTCCGCAAAACTTTTAGTATGAATTACCTGCACCGGCTTTTCATCCGTTATTTCGAATGATGTTCTTAATCCCTCATGGCGTTCAACCAGTTTTTTAACCGCTCCCTCCAACCGCTCCAGGTCAACGTCACCTTCCAACACCATTACCCTGGACATGTTGTAAACGGTACTCTCCACGTCCATCTGCTGCAATACATACATCCGCTCCTGGGCAGACGACGCGACATAATATTCTTTCTCCTCCACCGGCTCTATGCCCGCAAAACGCTCCTGCGATACCCGAGCGATTAACGCCGCTACCTCCCGGACCGTGGGCGCTTTAAATATATCGATCAACTTCACACGCACATTAAAGTCTTTGTGTATCCGCGTCATCATGGTGGTGGCTTTCAACGAATGACCACCCAGCTCAAAGAAATTATCATCCCTGCCGATAACCCCTCTATCCACTCCCAATAATTCGGCCCATATCCCGACTACTTTTTCCTCAATTTCATCCTCAAATCGCAAACCCTCGAAATCCGTGCCCTGCAGATGAGTGCTTTCCGCAGGGAGCTCGGGCAATTTCTCACGGTCCACCTTGCCGTTGGGCATCAAAGGTAAACTTTCCAGGACCACGAATTTGGGGATCATGTACTGGGGCAAATAACCTCCCAGGCGGCGTTTCATTGCCATGACATCCAGGTCATGGGCAACCACATAAGCCACCAGGATTTTTTCACCGGGGGTAGTTTCTTTGACTACTACCACGCAATCTTTCACTTTTTCCAGCGCCAATATCTTGCTCTCAATTTCGCTGGGTTCGACACGGAAACCGCGTATTTTTACCTGGAAATCTTTTCTGCCTTTCAATTCGATATTGCCGTCTTCCAGCCACCGGCCCACGTCGCCGGAACGGTACAGGCGGTGTCCGGATATCGGTGAAAACACGGGGTGCCATATCAATTTCTTGTCTGTCAGTACCGGGTTGTGGATATAGCCCAGGACCTGGTGGCTCCCGTCCACGAATAGTTCACCCCATACACCGATGGGAACCGGTCTTTCATATTCGTCGAGGATATAAATTCGTGTATTGGTAATGGGTTTCCCCGCCGGAGGTACGGGCATCGTCGCGGCGTCGCCGGCGTCCAATGTATAGGAAGTGACCACATGCATCTCAGACGAGCCGTAATGATTATGCAGCTTGACCAGGGGATTCTGGTCCAGGAATTTCTTTAAACCGCCGGTAATTTTCAATTGCTCACCGGCGGTAACGATATGCCGTAAGCTTGTTTTATGGGATTTATCCCATTGTTCTGTCTCGTTGGAGAGGTTGAACAAAAAATTGAGATATGAAAAGGGTAAATATAAGTTCCCGATTTTGCGCCGCGCCAGGAATTCTACCAGGTAATCGATATCCTGTCTCTCGATGTCGCCGATCAGGTGAACTTCACCGCCGGAACTCAAGGTAGTGAAGATTTCCTGGAAGGAAACGCAGAAGTTGATGGAGGTAAATTGTAAGCAGCGCAAGCAACCGTCAATGCCGGTATCGGCAGCCTGCCACTGCACCAGGTTGGATAGGAGCGCATGGGATAACATGGCGCCGTTGGGGGTGCCGGTGGAACCGGAGGTGTAGATGACGTATACTGCGTCGGATAGTTCATTCACGATTTTGGGATTATGAAAGGATTCGTCACTAATGAACGGCCAGTGTTCATGAATATCCAGCAGTGTTTGGCCGCTTTCTTTTGCTTCCCCGGGATCAAACAGGTCCGGCCTGGACCGGTCGATTATAACCAAACCGGCGCGGCTGTCCTGGATCATGTGCTGCACGCGATCTTTGGGGTAGTTGGGATCAAAGGAGAGGTAACCCGCACCCGATTTGACTACCCCTAGTACGGCGATAATCATTTCGATGGAACGTTCAATGCAAA
>JAUPLE010000407.1 GCA_030837085.1 Acidobacteriota bacterium
AGTGTTGGGCCAGGACGCCCCGGGCCAACCATTCGAAATCATCGGAAAAAAAATAATTGTCCTGGCATCCCCAATATAGGAATATATTCAAACATAATATCAGCAGGAAGGCCATCCCGTTTACACAGCACGGTTTTTCTTTACATTTTTTCAGTAGGTTTCTCATGGCGCGTATTATAACAGAAATACCAGCAGTGGGGTAGATTGATTTAATCGCTGAAATGAATTAAAATGAAATCCTGGGAATTGATAACATGAAAAAATTTAGCGTGGACCTGATCGATGATTCTTACTCCGGCTACTTCTCGCTGGATTCGCTGGATAAGAAGGAATACACTATCAAAAACAAGACCGGTATCCTTAAACGAAACTTCGACGACGAATGGACCAGCAGTACCCATGAACTCACCTCCATCAAAGACGCCGCGGAATTCCTGGATAAAAAAATAAACTTAAAACTGAAAAGCCCAAAAGGCCAACCCGCGGATTTTCCCTTTCAACCGGCCAAAATTGCCAAAGAAAACCAATATATTTTCGATTTCCTCCAGGGACTGGGAGTTATGGAATGGAAGGTGATTTTCCGGGCTCTGCGCTCGCGGCGCATTATTATTAAAAACGGGAAAGAGAAGAGGACGGGTTTTGAGCACTATAGTATTTTAATAAGAGTGAGATTAAAAGACCACCGTCATTTTATCGAAGTAGGCGAAGGCGGCGGCCAGGGTCCTAAATTCAATCAATCCGGCCTGGTCTCACGGGTAAAAGAGATAAGCGATAATCATCAACTGGCGGGAAAATACAATGTTTCGTTTACTGAAAAAATCCCGGTAATCCTCAGCCCGGGCGACGGCGCCATCCTGTTCCACGAAATCCTGGGCCACGCCCTGGAAGCGGATTATATCTATCTCCAACGATCGCCTATTACGGTTTCCCATATCGGCCGGCAAATCATGCCCGCCAATGTGACCGTGGTAACCGAAGATAAAAACGATTCTTTCTTCGCCGGCATCGAATGCGACGATGAAGGCGAGACGCCGAAATCCGCCTGCCTCATTGAAAAAGGTATTTTAAGAAACATTATCTCAGACTCTTTTTATAAAAACCTGCTGGACCTTAAAAACTGCGGGCATTCTCGGGTGGAAGATTTTACCCACCTTCCCATGCCGCGTATGTATGCGCTCTATTTGAAACCCGGCGGTTTCGACCCGGAAGAATTGATCGCTTCAACTCCCTACGGGGTCTACGCCCGGGAATTCGGGGAAGGGAAAATCTATTTTGATAAAAATGTGTTTTACTTTAATATCCACGACGCCCGGTTGATCGAGAAAGGGAAACGCACGATCCCCCTGGGAAGCATCATGGTTAAAGGCGATATCTCGGAAGTCCTGGGATCGGTGGAGATGGTGGCCAATGATTTCCGCTTCGATAAAGGCATCAGTTACTGCTTTAAAAACGGGCAAACCCTGAATGTCCGGGTAGGACAACCAACAGTGAAAATAAACAACCTATGGGTTACCAATGACGCCAATGACTAGAACAAAACAACCTCTCACCAATAATCTTGAAATGACGGCAACCATCCATGATATCCTGGATCAAGGCAAGAAAACGGGTTTCTCTACCGTAGAAGCTTTCGGCGAAAAAGTGGAGAGAGAAGAGTATGAACATCTCACCAGCCATAAAATCCAGCGCCATACGGCTGTCATTAACAAAGTTACAGCCCGGGCCTTCTGGGAAACGGGCGATCCCGTGGGTTTCAGCTTATCGAAACCGGGATTGAACGAGATAAAGAATGCCTTTACCGCGGTTTATTCTTTCCATTTGCCTTCCGGCGCCAGCGGTGCCAGGAATTATGCTTCCTTGCTGCCGGCCTCCCTGGACCGCGTGGAAGTTAAAATTTATGATGATACCATCGACTCGATCAACATCTCCCACGTGGATGAACTGGAGGACCAGGTCAATGAAACCCTGGTATCACCTTCCTTTAAGGACCTGGAACTGAAGAAAATCTGTTTTGTCAAGGAATTGAAAAAGGTCTACATCGCCAATAGCAACGGCCTGAATGCTAAATATATCAAAACTCATTTTAACTTGCTGCTGACCATGGGGCTGAAGGGAAACCTTATTGATATCGGTGAAACCAGCGCATTCGCCAGGCAAATTGAACCGGTTAAATTGGTTTACAGGGCGTATAATTTATTGGATTCTCTAACTGAAAATCCGCTTAAATGGGGACCAAAGGAGATTCCCCTGGTGTTTTCACCCGAAGCTTCGGCGTTTATATTAAAGGAGTTTTCCGAATATTTTAAAATAAAAGGCGATAGAAAATTCATGGACTTTTCTTTCCCGACGATCCTGAATATCATTGACGATCCCCTGGCGGAGGGCAGAGTCGGTTCCGTTCCTTTCGATGATGAAGGGACGCAGGTGGGAGAGAAGTACCTGGTGCGCAAGGGATCGTTTATCCAGTTTATTTCCGATGTACAGACAGCGTTCCAGTACGGGACGCAGTCGTCGGGCAACGGCTACAGGAATGAGAGGTCGTTGTTCCCGGCGGTTCGTTTTTCGAACCTTTATATCAAGCCTACGGTGTTGTCGCTGAAAAACCTGATGGAGGATGCGGGGAAAGGTGTATTGGTATCGCTGTTGAAATTAAAAAATATAGCCAAAGAAGGGTATGTTTTTTCAGCGTATGGGTATAAGTTTTCGGGTAATAACTTATTGGAACCGGTGCATTTTCATATCTGCACGACTTTCTTAAATTATTTTTTGCATGTAGTGAAGGTTTCGAAAGAAATGAAGTTCTTTTATAGTACATATAATGTAGGGTCGCCTTATGTTTTGTTGGACGCCCGACAGAAATCCCCGGGATTGTTGACCATATAGTCAAAGGCCCAAAAACACGCATCTCTCATTACGTTCGGAATTGCAATTTAGAACCGCCGCTGTGTTCTATATTTCAATTCAAGGCGAAAACCGGCGCCGGATACATTATTATTAGGGAGAGTTGTAAAACTCAAAAATCGAATAATAAGGAGATTAAACAATGAAACAATTTATGAAATTAACACTGTTAATGGTTATCATTTTTTCGGTCTTCATTTTCAACCTCTATCCGGCGGAGAAAGTAGAGATCAACAAAACCTTCAAACCCGCGGGAACTGTTGAAATTAAAACCGTCAGCGGCGACTGTACATTCAAAATCGGATCCGACAGCGAAATTAAGGTTTCCCTGGTTCATACTTATGATGCCGATTCCTTTGAACCTATCTTTAAAGAAGAAGGAAACGTCCTGGTCTTAGAAGAGAAATTCAAAGAAGGGAAAAAATGCAATGCTGGCGAGTCCACCTGGACCGTCACGGTTCCTGTAAAAACCAACATCAAATTTAAGTCTGTGTCTGGTGATTTTACTGCCGGCGGGTTAAAGGGAGATATCCACGGTTCCGCGGTCTCCGGGGATGTAACCCTGGCGAATTTAGCCGGGAAACTTAGCGTATAAGCTGTCAGCGGCGATTTAAAAGTTGAGAAAGCCGAGGGAGAACTGAAATTAAAAGTGGTTTCAGGAGATATTAATGTCTCGGATGTGACGATTAAGGGAGCCAGCGCTTTTAATTGTGTTTCCGGGGATATCGAGATTGCGCTGGCCTAAACCGCTGAATATAACCTGGACATGGCCACGGTTTCCGGG
>JAUPLE010000408.1 GCA_030837085.1 Acidobacteriota bacterium
CGATGAGTAAAAACCGGGCTATACAAAAATGGGCTTACCCACTTGATGTGAGAAAGAACCACTAATTTTGATGATGAAAAGAAATTTAAATTTGGGCAGACTTATTGCAATGATTGCATTTATCTTATAAAATACTCATTCCATGATAAAAATGAAGACGTTTTTCTCTGAGATAGCCAGACTATTAGGTAAAGAAACGGCGAAAGAAGCCGCAATAGCAAAACCTGAACCAGCGCGTCCTGTTCCGCCTGTTCCACTTGCCACACCCGCGGCCGTAGAAAGCCTGGCCCCGGCGTCTCAACTTCCACCGCCAGCCGCCCCAGCCCCCTCCCCTACTTCACCGGCGGTTAACAGGAAGAAAAAGCAGGGAAAGGCCAAATTAGACAAAAAAGGATTCCCTATCATAACCGACAGCGATGACCTGGGGGAATTATTCCAGGTGGAAGAGGCAAAGAAGAAAAAATCTCAAGAGGATTTTGCCCGGCTTTTTGAGAAATCCCAGGCAGATATTTATCAGCGGGTCATGCTGCTGGAAAAAAAGAAAGACCGGACAGGCAGGAAACCTTTAACTTCGGCTGAACGGGTAAAGGGATATCCTGAGCCGCAGGAAGAGCTTGACCTGCATGGTTTCAGCGCGGCGAAGGCGCAAAGCTCGACGGAATTCTTTATTCGGAATGCGCGCCGTTTGAGATTACAGACAGTACGGATAATCGTGGGCAAAGGGACACATTCTAACGGCAAAGCCGTGCTGCCGGATGTGGTGGAAGCTAAAATTATCGAATTGAAACGTAAAGACTGGGTTCTCAATTATAAATGGGAGAAAAAAGACAAACGGAAAAGTGGCTCGATGATTGTATACCTGATTCCAATTTTGATCTAATACTGCTTCTACTTTACTACGTCTTTTTTTATCAGTGCGAATTAGTGAAATCAGTGGACGGCTGCTTTTCTTAGGCGTAGGATGGAATATAGGAAAAATGTCTCATCTAGTACTAAAGTCACATTTAGAAAAATAGGAATATTTTCTCATTGAAAATTTCTCTTTTTGAGCTATTATAACACCGGACGCCGGAGTTAAAACGTCCTGGACAGTAGAACTTAAAATTAAAAAATAGGAGAATATAACATGAAAACAAAAAAAGCAACAAAGAAATTGGTCATCAACAAGGAAACCATTTCTAATTTGAACAAAGGAGAAATGGGAGAAGCAAAGGGCGGGACGGAATATACCCAGGACCCCTGTGACACCTTTATAACTTGCAAAAGGTTTTGCTGTGAGACATTTCTTTGCATGACGGATCCGTATACCAATTACTGCTATTCCGTGCAGTTTTGCACTGAATAATCGCTGAAAGAATCTAATTTGCAAGGGGAAAAACGAGAATATCATAAACCCATATTCTCGTTTTTCCTTTTTTTAAGGAAAATAAAATGGAATGGAATCCGATAATCACTGACATAAATTCAGTAAAGTACAGGGAGAAATTATCCGATATCTCCGGGGTTCTACAAAAGGAACTCAGCAACCTCAAATTCATGGGATTGCTGGGAGGGAAAATAGGTATTGCACTTTTTTTCTTTTACTATGGCCGACTGACCGGTGAAGAGAAATATTTCGATTTAGGATTTGAACTGGTTTCTTCAGTAGTTGAGAAACTGGATGGTTTTCATTTTAATACTTTCGCCAAAGGTCAGGCCGGTGTGGGTTGGGCGCTCGAACACCTATCGCAAAATGAATTCATGGATATTGAAACAAACGATATGTTCGCAGACCTGGACATTTTTTTATACAATAAAATGGAAGCGGAACTCCAACAAGGGAATTATGATCCGTTTCATGGGGCGATTGGATACGGGACGTACTTTCTAAGCCGTTTAGAAGAAGTAAAAACCAACGAACGCCTGGCCGGCCTGGTCGATGGTCTCGAAAAATTAGCCCGAAAACAAGAAGACGCAGCGCCCGGGGCATTAACCTGGGAAACGATTGTCAACCCTGGACACCCTGAACAAAAATTTTCAGGCGTCAATACGGGATTGATTCATGGCGTTTCGGGTATTATGGCGGTGCTGGCTAAAATCTATTCTCAAGGGATATATAAACAAAAAGTATTAGAATTATTAAATGGGGCTGTCGGGTATCTTTTGAAGCAATCGCTGGATAAGAATATATTTTCTTCGTGTTTTCCAATCTGGATAAAAGAAGGAACTCCCACGGTAAGTGGGGGTTATACCCTGAGCTATGGAGATATTTGCATTTCCCTGGCGTTATGGCAGGCTGCGATCGCCGCCGGGAATAATGAATGGAAAGAAAAGGCAATCGATACCATGCTTTATTCTGTGACAAGAACCGGGGTGAATAAATATATAAATGACGGTTCGCTTACCATTGGAACTTCCGGGATCGCGCATGTATACGGGCGAATGTACAACTATACGGGCATGGACGTTTTTAAGAAAGCGGCCCAACAGTGGTGGGATGAAACGTTGAAAATGGCGAAACACCCGGATGGCTTTGCAGGCTTTAAGGCATGGAGAGGGGTGCGAGTCAATCGCCGGGATAAAGAACTGGGAATAGTGGAAGGTATAGCCGGCATTGGTTTAGCGCTTATTTCTGCAATCTCCCCCATCGAGCCTGCCTGGGATAGGTGTTTTCTAATCGGTTAAATCACCCTTTCTCAAATCAAAGCCCGGTCCTATTAATGCTTCACTGGAACAGGTTCATTATCCTGTGGGGCTTATACTATTTCACCACATTTCATTATGCCGGGGAAATTTTTTATTTGCTTTTTCCCTCCAAATAAGGGATAATATAGCGATTTGAATTTGTGATGAAAAGTATGAATAACAATGATAGAGCAGGATAAAAAGATACAAGACATTTTCGTGGCCCGCCAACCCATATTCGATAAATATCAGAAAATATTCGGGTACGAACTACTCTTCCGCTCAGGATTGGAAAACTTTTTTGACCAAAAACTGGACATTGATTTCGCTTCCTCCAAGACGCTGCTGGATACCCTCCTGCTCTTCGGCATCGATCAACTCACCCAGGGGAAAAAGCTGTTCCTGAATTTCTCCAAAAAAGTCCTGCTCAGCGAAGTGGCCCTGGCCCTACCCAAAGAACAATTGGTCATCGAACTGCTAGAAACCATCCAACCGGAACCGGAA
>JAUPLE010000409.1 GCA_030837085.1 Acidobacteriota bacterium
ACTGAATTATCCGGCGATAAAAGAGGCTTTGGTATTGGTGCAGGAGGAAGAGAGAGGAGATAAATATATATGTGCTTATATCGTTTCCAATGATGAAAATGTGAGACCGGGATTACGGGAGTACCTGTCAAAGGAATTGCCGGATTATATGATACCGTCGTATTTTGTACTACTTGAGAAAATGCCTCTAACCCCCAATGGGAAAATAGACCGGAAAGCATTACCCAAAACGGAGTTGAAAGCCGGTAAAAGTTATGTGGCCCCCAGGGATGAGGTCGAAGAAAAATTGGTAGGGTTGTGGTCGGATATTTTAGGTGGAGACGCATTGCATTCATCACAATCGCAAACATCGATAGGCATCGATGATAATTTTTTCGAGTTGGGAGGACACTCATTAAAAGCAACGATACTGGCATCCAGAATAGAAAAAATATTCAATGTAAAAACACCGTTGTCGGAAATATTTAAGAGTCCAAGGATCAGGGAATTAGCAGGATATATCAAGGGTGCGGCGTCGAGGAAGTATGAACAGATAGAGTTGGTGGAGGAGAAGGAATACTATGCACTGTCATCGGCGCAGAAGAGGTTGTATTTTTTGCAGCAAATGGACAAAAGCAGTACAGCCTATAACATCCCTTCACTCATGATAATGGAAGGAATTGTAGAGAAAGACAGACTGGAACAATCCATCCGGGGACTCATCCGGAGACATGAGAGTTTAAGAACCTCCATCGATATAATCGAAGAAGATTCGGTTCAAAGAATCCATAAACATGTGGAATTTGAAATAGAATATTATAATTTGTCCACAGATTACACTGATTATACAGATGATAAAGATGATAAAATTCATCCTTCATCATTCATGAATATACCGAATCATTTTATCCGTCATTTCGACTTGTCGAAAGCTCCGTTACTGCGTGTGGGCTTTGTAAAATTAGAAGAAGAAAAGCATATATTTCTAGTGGACATGCATCACATCATATCGGATGGGATGTCTACCCAGGTCCTGATACGGAATTTTTCAGCCCTTTACATTGAGAAGGAATTGCCGGAAATAAAGATACAGTACAAGGACTATGCCGAATGGCAAAACCGGGAGAGAGTGAGTAAAAAAATCCTGGAACAAGGTGAGTTCTGGAAAAAGGAGTTTGAAGCAGAAATTCCGGTATTGGAATTGCCCACCGATTATGCAAGACCTGCTGTCCAGTCTTTTGAAGGAAGCAATACAAATTTTGAGATAAATAAAGAGACTTCCGATGCCTTAAAGACCCTGGCGCTGGAGACTGGGACGACGCTGTATATATTGCTACTGACATTATATACTATCCTTCTATCTAAGCTAAGCAACCAGGAAGATATCGTCATCGGTTGTCCTGTGGCAGGGCGTAGGCATGCCGATTTAGAAAAAATCATCGGTATGTTTGTCAACACATTGGCATTGAGAAATTACCCAGCAGGAGAGAAAAAATTTACCGATTTTCTGGAAGAAGTAAAAGGAAAAACATTAAAAGCCTTCGAGAACCAGGAGTACCAGTATGAGGACCTGGTAGAAAATGTGGCTGTAACAAGGGACGTAAGCCGTAACCCGATGTTTGATACCATGCTTGCTCTACAAAATATGGGTTCTCAAAAAATAGAGATACATGCTTTGAAGTTGGTGCCCTATGAATGCGAAAACAAAACAGCGCAATTTGATCTTTCATTAACCTGTGTGGAAGTAGATGAAAAATTGCATTTGACATTTGAATACAGTACAAAACTATTTAGAGAAGAAACCATCGAACGGTTTGCAGCCTATTTTATCAATATCATAGAGTGCGTGATTGAAAACAGCCGGAAGAAAATTTCCGATTTTGAAATCATAACGGAAGAAGAAAAGAAGCGGATATTATTTGATTTTAATGATACCGAAGCAGAGTATCCGAAAGATAAAACCATCCACCGGTTATTTGAAGAGCAGGTAGAACGAATCCCCGATCGAATCGCAGTTTTTGGCCACGGACAAACACGGACAATCATTGAAAATCATATGCATATGGCTGTTACTTACTTCGAATTGAATGAAAAATCCGATCGGTTGGCCTACCGATTACAAGAAAAAGGGGTTGAACACGATACCATTGTGGGTATAATAGTGGAGCGCTCGATCGCGACGATAATTGGGATTTTAGGTATTTTAAAAGCTGGTGGAGCATATATGCCCATCGACTCGGAATATCCGCAAGCGCGTATTGATTTTATGGTAAAAGACAGCGGAACAAAAATGCTTGTTGCCACCAGCATTTTTGCGAAAGAAGTTGAGAAGTTAAGAAGTTGGGAAGATAAGAGGAATCTCGAAATTGTTTCTTTAGGTCGTTCAGAATTTTTTAATTTCGCGCCTTCTCACCCTCTTACCTTCCTACCTTCTAAGCCTTCTAATCTCGCCTACATCATCTACACGTCCGGGTCTACCGGCAGACCCAAAGGGGTCATGGTAGAGCACCGGAGTGTGGTGAACCTGGTCCATTGGTTCGGGCGGGCCTACAGATTACAAACGGGGGTAAACCTGTTACAACTCACCGGTTATAATTTCGATCCCAGTGTGGAAGATATTTTTAGTACGCTGGTTCACGGGGCTTCGCTGTATGTGGCTTCCCGGGACCTGCTGGCGGATATGAAAAAACTCCGGGAGTTTATTCGTACCCATCGGATACATATCATCGACTTTATCCCCGCCCTGTTAAAAGAACTACTCTGCGTGAGTGAGAGACTGGACAGTTTACAGGTGGTGATTTCCGGTGGTGAGAGGCTGGAAGATTCTTTAAAAGACCGATTCCTAGCCCTGGGTTACCGGTTATATAACCATTATGGCCCCACGGAAATTACCGTCGATGCCCTGGTATCGGAATGTTCGCAGGATAAAGTGACCCTTGGGATTCCTATTGCTAATACGCAGTGCTTCATTCTTGACCGGGATAATAACCCTGCTGCTCCCGGGGTACCGGGTGAACTTTGCATCGCCGGGGTAGGGCTTGCCAGGGGTTATTTAAACTGTCCGGAATTAACCGCGGAAAAATTTGGACCGCAGATTACGCTGATTACGCAGATAAATGAGATTAAAAAAAGAAATATAGACAAAAGTTTTGTGGGAGCTAGGGGGGCCCCGCGGCGCGGGGAGCCTATTAGAAATAATTCTCGAATTCTGACCCCTGATCCCCGCCGCCTTACTCCTAAGTTTTATAAAACCGGCGACCAGTGTTGCTGGCTCCCGGACGGCAATCTCCGGTTCTGTGGACGAATCGATGATCAAATCAAGATCAGGGGTTACCGGATTGAATTGCAGGAAATCGAAAATGTATTTAAGAACCATAAAGAGATTAAAGATGCTGTTGTGTTGACCAGGGAAAATAAAGAGGGTAAAGTTGAAATATATGCATATTATGTGGATAGGTCCAGGATAAATCCTGTGGTATGGCCGTCGCTGGGAGAATACCCCTTATATGATGATTTCCTTTATTACGCTATGACCAATGATAATCTCAGAAACTACTCTTACAAGGCTGCCATTTCCCGAAAGGTTGCAGATAAGGTCGTGGTGGAAATAGGGACCGGTAAAGATGTAATATTGGCCCGGTTTTGCGTGGAAGCGGGGGCTCGAATCGTTTATGCAATTGAGATATCGGAAGAGAGTTTCAAGAAAGCCCAACACACAGTAAAAAAGCTTGGATTTCAAGATAAAATCGTATTGATTCACGGTGACGCCAGCAGTGTGGAAATACCGGAAAAAGCAGATATCTGTCTATCTGAGTTGATAGGAACGATTGGTGGGTCCGAAGGAGTAGCAGCGATATTGAAAATTGCCCGGAGGTTCCTTAAAGAAAACGGGGAGATGATCCCGGATAAATGTATTACAAAAATAGCTGCGGTTCAACTTCCCTTGAGTATTCACCAATCCCCTTCATTCTCTCGGGTTTCTTCCCCATATGTGGAAACTTTATACCGGTATTCAGGTCACCCGTTTGATTTTCGAATTTGTATCGACAATTTCCCCTCATCCAGTGTAATCTCCAGTGACGGAATTTTCGAATACCTGGATTTTTCTGGACAGATTGAAACCGAGGGAAAGCAATATGTCGAGCTTGTTATTAACAAAGATGGGCGCATGGATGGATTACTTTTATGGCTGAATTTGTACACCTGCCCCAGTGTAGTAATCGACAACCTGGTAAATCGTCACAGTTGGGCGCCGGTGTTTGTACCCGTGATGTATCCAGGGATTGCTGTCTCAACTGGGGATCGAATCCGAATGACGTGCAGTTGGAGCTTAAGCCGGAACGGTATTAACCCGGATTATCGACTGGAAGGGGTCTTAATTTTGAAAGACGGTACAGAAATTTTCTTCCAATACGAGTTGCCGTATTTTGAAACAGCTTTTCTAAAAAATCCATTTTACCGGCAATTGCTGATAGACAATCCTGCCGGCTTTGCACGAAATGTTTTTGAATATTTAGACCAAAGGCAATTGCGGAAATACCTCGAAGCACATTTGCCGTCATATATGATGCCTTCTCATTTAATTGAACTGGAAAAAATTCCGTTGACACCTAATGGAAAAGTAGACAAACGGGCGCTGATTGCAATTATATCCGGTACCGGCCTCACCAAGGATTTTATGCCGCCCAAAAGCAATACTGAAAAAATCATTGCCCAAATTTGGAAGGAAGTCCTTGAATTAGATACTGTGGGAGTGACTGATAACTTTTTCGAAATTGGTGGTACATCACTGGATATCATTCGAGTGACCAACCGGATGAAAGAAGCCTTAAACCGGGATATCCCTGTGGTTCATCTATTTCAATATTCAAACATCAGCACATTGGCAGAGTATTTCGCTCGGGAAGAAAGTGATAACGGTTTTTCCGGGGATGACCGGGTTAATGCAGTGGAAAGAGGCAAAAAGGATCGATTTAAACGCTTGCAGATGAAACGTGGAGGAAACAAATGAGTAAAAATACAGATTATACAGGCCTGGAAATAGCCATTATAGGTATGGCTGGACGATTCCCAGGGGCAAAGAATATCGAAGAATACTGGGAAAATTTAGTAAACGGGAGGGAATCTATTTCCTTTTTTACCGATGAGGAGCTCATGGAAGCGGGCGTCGATCCAAATGACTTGACAAATCCCAATTATGTCAAAGCCAACGGTTTTTTAGAAGAAAGCGAATATTTCGATTCATCTTTTTTTGGATATACCGACGCGGAAGCGGCGTTCATGGATCCGCAGATGCGGATTTTCCATGAATGCGCCTGGGAAAGCCTGGAAGATGCAGGGTACTCCCCCAATACCTACAGCGGATTAATAGGACTTTATGTCGGTGCCAGCGCTCATTTTGAGTGGGTGGCGCAGGTCTTTTCTTCTAGTGAAATCTCGGCGTTGGATTTTTTTACAACCGGACTGCTTATGGATAAAGATTTTCTTGGTGGATGGGTGGCATATAAACTGGATTTAAAAGGCCCCATTATTACAATGACTACAGCATGTTCAACATCTTTGGTAACCATTCATCTGGCTTGCCAGGGCATATTAAACGGCGAATGCGACATGGCGCTGGCTGGTGGAGTAAGTGTCACCCAGCCGAACAAAAGTGGCTATTTTTACCAGGAAGGCATGATCCAATCAATGGACGGCCATGTCCGAGCTTTTGATGCTGGGCCCCATGGCGTTGTGGCTGGAAGTGGTGTGGCAGCGGTAGTATTGAAACGACTGGAAGATGCCGTGAAGGACAGGGATCATATTTATGCCCTTATTAAAGGTTCCGCCATTAACAATGACGGTGGAAACAAAGTCGGTTTTGCAGCTCCCACTATCCACGGTCAGGCACGGGTCATCAAGGCCGCACTGGACATGGCCGTGGTGGACCCAGAATCCATCGGGTACGTGGAAACTCACGGAACCGCTACCGAACTGGGAGACCCCGTGGAAATCCAGGCCCTGAAACTTGCCTTTAATACCGATAAACGGCAGTATTGCCGCATCGGTTCCGTGAAAACCAATATCGGACACCTGGATGCCGCAGCCGGCGCTGCCGGACTGATTAAAGCCGCATTGTGCCTTTTCCACAAGATCATTCCTGCCAGTTTGAATTATAAACGCCCCAATCCCAGCATCGACTTTGAAAACACTCCCTTTTATGTCAATGCGGAATTATCGGGATGGAATGATGATAGCCGTCCATTGCGGGCGGGAGTTAGTTCCTTTGGAATCGGAGGTACTAACGCCCATGCAGTTTTAGAAGAATGGCCATTAGACGAAACGCGGAAAATAGAGGGCAGGGAATACCATTTACTTTTATTATCCGCCAGAACTCAATCCGCACTGGCTAAAATGACTGGGAACCTTGCGGCTTTTCTCGGTCAAAATCCCGGCATAAACCTTTCCGATGCAGCCTATACCTTGATGATGGGTAGAAAAAATTTCGCATACAGGAGAATGCTGGTATGCAAAGATATAGATGATGCAATCGCGGCGTTTTCCACTCCCGATTCCCGGAAAATTCATACTTTTTTCTCAAAAGAACAAGAAAAACCTGTTATATTTATGTTTCCCGGCTTGGGTTCACAATATGTAAACATGGGCCGGGAACTCTATGAAAAGGAACCGGTATTCCGGTACGAAATGGACAATTGTTTTGAAATCCTAAAACCATTGATTGATTATGATATTAAAGAGATTTTATATCCAGGTGAGGAAAGTGATGAAGTCCACGAGAAGATAAAAAATTTTGAAGTCGCCCAACTGGTGATTTTTATTTTCGAATATGCATTGGCGCAACTGATAACAAGATGGGGTGTAAAGCCAGACGCCATGATAGGGTATAGCTTTGGTGAATATGCGGCCGCATGTTTATCGGGGGTTCTGTCGTTAGAGGATACGCTAATACTTATTGTATCCAGGGGTAAATTGATCGGGAAATTGCCTCCTGGTGCAATGCTGAGTGTACCTTTGCCCAGGGAAGAATTAAAACCGCAATTAAACGAAAAATTATCCATTGCAATCGATAATGGCGCCTCTTGTATTGTTGCCGGCCCTTTGGAGGCTATCAATGCGTTGGAAGAACAATTAAAAATGGATCGATGCATGTGCATTCCCATGAATTCTTCGCATGCGATTCATTCGCAAATGATGACGCCCATTTTACAGGCATTTGAAGAAAGCGCCGGGAAAATTAAGATTAATAAACCTCAAATTCCCTATATATCAAACCTGACCGGCACGTGGACAACTGCCGCCGACGTGGTGAACTCGGCATATTGGGCGAGGCATTTGGGTGAGACCGTTCAATTTGCCGATGGCATAAAGGAATTGCTCAGAAAAGAGAGAGCTGTTTTTGTTGAAGTTGGTCCAGGCCGCGATTTAAATGCACTGGTTGGGCGTTATTTTGATAATTCATCGAATTACCAGATACTCAACCTGGTAAAATCTGCCGATCAGGATATCTCCGATATATACCACCTTTTAAATAAAATTGGTCAATTATGGCTTTATGGGCATCAGTTCGAGTGGCTAAAATTTTATTCTCACCAAACCAGGGGCCGCATATCATTACCGGCTTATCCCTTTGAAAAACAGCATTATTGGATAGAAGGGGACTTACTGAAAATGATGGAAAAAAGTGGGCTGGTTCAAAAATCATCCGATATAGCGGATTGGGCTTACTTACCTTTATGGAAACGTTCCTTTCCGGGGGCGCGAAATAAACATAAAATTCAATCTGACTCCAATTGTCTTATTTTTTTAAATGATTTACCCTTTGGGAAAAAATTGGTAGAAAAACTTGTGGAAAATCATCAGGACGTGGTCATTGTGAAAATTGGAGATGCATTTGAACAACCGGTAAGCGATACTAAGCCCCGCACTTATACCATCAACCCGGGAGAATTTTCTCACTATGATATCTTGTTCGGGCAACTGCATGAGTTGGGCATATTACCGCATAATATTATCCACTGTTGGAATTTGACAACAAGAACCGATACCTTATTGACCAGGGAATCCTTTGATGCCGCTCAATACTTGGGCTTTTACAGTTTATTATATATGGTAAAAGCCACTGAAAAACAAAACTTGAATAATGATATTCATATCTCTTTTTTGACTAACCATTTGCAAGAAGTTACAGGCGCTGAATTATTATGCCCTGAAAAGGCGCCTGCGCTGGGGCTGCTTAAATCGATTCCCCAGGAATTTCCCGGGATTATCTGCCGCAGTATCGATATTATTTTACCGGAGCCGGCCTCCCCTGGGGAGATATCCCTTATCGATTTATTAGTGGCGGAGTTTGCGGCAAAAGACGAAGATGTAACTATTGCTTTCCGGGACAACCGGAGATGGGTGCAATTTTTTGATCCCTTTCACCTGGAAGCACCCGGCAGGGATCCCGCTAGATCGCGTTTAAGAAAACAAGGCGTATACCTGGTTACGGGTGGACTTGGAAATATCGGGCTTATCATTTCGGAGGTACTGGTCAAACGAGTCGAAGCCCGGCTAATACTAATAGGCCGTTCGACTTTCCCGGCAGAGAATGAATGGCTGCAATGGCTGCAAGCCCATGACGAATCCGACCCCATATCTCTTAAAATAAAAAAACTGCAAAGGCTCCGGGAGATGGGCGGAAAGATTCTATATCTCCAGGCGGATGTTGCAATAGAAGAACAAATGCGACGTGTTGTGTCTCAAGCTGAAGCCACATTCGGCAAAATTAATGGGGTGATTCATGCGGCAGGAATTACTGAAGGTGACTCCATGCGGTTAATTAACCAGTTATCCGATAATGACTGCCTGCTTCAATTTTATCCAAAAGTATATGGGAGCATGGTACTGGAGAAGTTATTTGAAAACGAAAAACTGGATTTCTTTTGGCTTTTGTCCTCAATATCATGCATTTTAGGAGGTTTGGGTTTTGGCGCCTATGCCGGAGCAAATTTCTTTATGGATATATTTGCTAAAAAATACAATCGGTTAAGGTCATCTAATTCTTCCTGGTTTAGTTTGAATTGGGATGGTATGGATCCAGAAAAAAGCGCCGCTCTTTTTGAAAGAATACTTGAATCAGAGGAAATGGATCAATTGGTAATTTCCAACAATGGGAATCTTCAACAAAGAATTGACCAATGGATTAAACTCAAATCTTTACATGGGAAAATGAATTTTAATAACGATGAAAAGTACGCTCAGCCATTTAAAACCAGTCCTAATATAACGAATCCTTATGTGGCCCCCCAAAACCCATTGGAACAAAAATTTGTAGAAATATTCGAATCGTTTTTTATGATCAAGCCGGTGGGAATTTACGACGATTTTTTCGAATTGGGGGGCGATTCCCTCAGGGCCGTCCAATTGACAAGTATAATAAAAAAATTAGGCGGCGGCATTAAGATATCTATCCATGAGGTGCTGTTATATAGGAATATCCATGACATCTGCGCCGGTCTGGGAAAAGAAGGCGGAATCGGCATGATGGAAAACATTGTTAATCCACCGCCCCCGGCAAGCGAAGAAAAAAAACTGGCGCTGAAGGGCGAGGTCAGCCCGGGAGAGCAACGCCTTATGGAGAAGAAATTAGAAGAGATTGACCGGTTATCGGGGTTATTGAAGGAGAATAAGCGGACCCGTTGTTATGAAGTATCGCCGGTGCAGGCATCATGGTTGATTCCTCCCCATCACAAGATTCCAACAAATTTTGTGTATTATTTCCATGACTTTAGCTACCCCGTAGGTCACGAAAAAATCAGCGATTTTGTCAAAACATTAACTCAAAGAAATTCCTTGCTGAGGTCTGTAATCATAAATGAAAAAGGAAATTATTTTATTGAAGAATTCGACGCTTTTCCCAATATCCGGATGCCTCTTATCGACGTTTCCTCTTATTCCGACGCCTGCCGGGAAACGATAATCGATCGTATGATCTCCTATTTAAATAAGCCGATGGAGTTATTCGATCATGTATTGTTCCGTCCCTGGGTGCTAAGGCTAGATCACACCCATTTCAGGCTCTTCCTGCAGCTTAATCATCTCATTTTCGACGGCGCCAGTGTCGGCGTTCTGGATGAGCAATTCAACGCTCTCAAGCATGGAATAGAAGGCCCCCAAAGGAAAAGTACTCCCATAACCGATTATTATGATTATGTCCAGTTTATGAAGGAGCAAAATTATGATCATACCGGTTTAGACAAATACTTGAACCTAAAGGATTACTTTCACGCCAATAAAGTGATTTTAAAAAAATATGAAATGGCGAACACGGAATATGAATCGTTTGAAGTAGATATATCCAGCATCAGCGCAAAGTTCAAGGATTATTATAACGAAATTGCATTTTTGGCTTTTGTAAAATTAATCGGAGATTTATTTGGAGTGGATAAAGTACCGATCGAATATATAACCAATGGCAGAAATTACAAAGGTGGCGACTTTAATCATATTATCGGTGATTTTCACGATACTATTCCTGTACTTGTTTCCCTGCCTGCTGACCCAAAATCTGAAATTGACCGTTTCGTCGATTACAATCGTTTTATCAAGGAGAATAAGCTCCATTTCATGAGCTATATGCAGAAAGGGTATATCACCGGTTTAGATTTAGAAAAGGAAACATTGAGACCCCCTTTTTCCTTTAATGCCTTAATCGGGTCTTATGATTTTTTTAAAAAACCATTCAATGAAAGAATATTGGCAACAGTAAAATATACTTCGCCGCATTTTGACATGCTTCTACTGGAGGATTTCTCCGCCGATAAATTGTGGATAACATTCATTCAAAATTCGGGTTTCACCATTAAAGAAGTATTTATGAAGAATTATTTCCACTTGGTTGATTCCCTGAATAAAGAGAGTTTTGTAAGCGGTAAATGAGCTACACCCCTGAGACGCCAGTTTCCTTAGCGGCTAAAATAAGCAGTAAATTCAGGCCTTTGTCTTAGCCTATTTTTGCCTCGTATAACCGGCGGAAAGCTCCCGTATTCCCAATGACTCCGCCACCGTTACCACTTTCTCCATCATAGAAGCCCCCACCAGTTCTTTACGGTTTTCTTTAAATTGGTGGAAAGAAAGCCAGGAAAATCCCCAGGGTATCACGAATTTTCAGCAACCTTTGAGCGATTTCGTGTAAAAAGACTTTTTTGGAAAAAAAATAGCCCGCGAACCATTTTCCTGTTGTCGAACGACCTGGTAACGCTGCTGGATAGAAACTATTTGTTGCCTCATGGCAACACTATGATGCCGCACAGCGTAGATATGTTGCTGCATGGCAACTATGTGTCGCCGTACGGCATAAAATTGTTGACGAATGGAAAGGTGAAGTTGCTGTATGGCATAGCAATGTTGCCGTATGGCAAAAAAAGGTTGCCGAATGGCTTGTATATGTTGCCGAATGGCATAAGCAAGATGCCTTATGTCATGTGAACGTTGCTGATTGGCATATATATGATGCCTCATGGCAACTACATGATGCCGAACGGCATAAAACAGTTGCCGTACGGCTTCTAATTTCAAAAAATTTAGGGCGTCCACTTCTTCCGTAGAGGCGCGCCCCCGTGTGCGCCCGCATGTGCGTCCCTGTGTGCGTCCCCCGTGTCTGCCCCAATTAAAATTTCTTATTTCCAGGCCGAAATAGGAATTGCCGCGGGCTTATATAGGCAGTTGCTTAAAAAATTCGCGCATGTTATAATCCTTTCATGAAAGAAAAAAACGAACCCTATCGTCAGGATGTCGCCTTTATCGATAGGAATAAAGAACTG
>JAUPLE010000410.1 GCA_030837085.1 Acidobacteriota bacterium
ATTCTGGCTTGCTCCATGCGAAAACTTTCCAGGTTCATCTCTAAAATGATGCTATGATGCACCAAACGATCAATTGCCGCCACTGTGACCATTGGACTCTTGAAGATGGATTCCCATTTTGAGAAAGGTAAATTACTGGATATCATTAGACTCCCTCTTTCGTACCGTTCTGAGATTAGGGTAAAAAGTACTTCCATTTCCTCTCTGTTCTGTTGGACATAACCGATATCATCAATAATAATCGCATCGAATTTAGATAATCCCTTGAGCAACCTGGGGAGCTTTAAATCCCTTTTAGCTACTAATAATTCCTGTATCAGTTGGCTGCAAGTAGTCATGAGTACTCGTTTGTTTATCTTGATGAGTTCCTGCCCAATAGCACATAATAAGTGAGTCTTGCCACTGCCCGGATTGCCAAATGCCAGGATGTTCTCCTTCCGTTCCAGGAAACTTCCATCCAGAAGGGCTTTTACCTGACGACGCACCTTTAATGGAAGCCGGTTCATATCAAAATTGTCCAGCTTTTTCTCTAATGGCAACTTTGATTCTTTGAGCAACCGCAAAACCCTGTTATTGTTTCTTTCTTCACTTTCACGCTCCAATAACCCCAACAGAAAAGACTCGTAGCCATAAGAATTTTTCGTGGCCAGGTGAATGAATTCTTCAAAATAACTGCGAATTCCCGGCAAATGGAGGTCGGTCAGGTATTTGTCTATAACCGCTTTACTGTTGATAACTACCGGCTTTTCATTATGCATGGTTCACCTCTTCCGGATGGTTCAGATGGGGGGTGGGATTATATGCATACGTTAATGCTGGTAATATTGGTGATGACAGTGACGCTGGCAACGACAAGAGTTGATCAAATAAAGACAAGTCAACACCACTGACCGAAAGAGTTTGATACCACAACTTATCCTGGTTTTCCTTCTCTTCTAATATGGCCTTCACTGCATCCATTGATATGGCCTGCCCCCGGTCAAAAAGTATCCGCAATGCATTGTCAACTTCCACTTCCAACTCACTAGCTGCCAGGCTCAAAATGCGGAGATATTCTTTGGAACACTTGCCTGGATGATTTTCCCTCAGTTGATCATAAGCCATTCTAAACCGTGTGGTGGGGAATAAATCATCTCGATAGCGATAGTTTTCAAAGGCTTTGGGCTTTCGCACTAACCACTCAATGATATGGCGGTATTGAATATGGTGACGTTGTTCACCTCGTAACCGCTCCATCCGTTCAAGCCTTTTCTGACCATACCAGACCTCTAAAAAATCCGAATAAACTCGAATTTCCACACTCTCTCCGATTAAGCGGCTATGCACTGAATACACATTATGGCACACCGAGATCGTACTGCTTGGGCCGACTTTTACTTTGAGTCTCTTAAAATCTTCTAAGCGCCGATGGGGTAAACGACGCAAGCATAATAGCTCCTCTTTAAAACGCTTTTGACGCCCGGAATTGAGCTGTGAGAAGATTTTACGCAAAAAACTCTCGTACTCAGCTCTACTGGAAAAATCTCGGCTACCACGGAGAATAAGAGCTTGTTCCACCGCCTTCTTGAATCGATTATGGCTTTGTTCCACATCCCCATTCTCGTTCGACCGACCTGGATTGATTCGTACTCCCTCCACTCCGTAATGCTTGAGTAACCCATTGTAACGCTCAGTAAAAGCTCTTTTGTTAAAATCACTGTAGACTGCCGCTGTCAAATTGTCTGTCCGGTGCATTCGGGTGACACCTCCTAATTCCCAGAATCCATTCTGAAATCCATGACTTAAACTTTCAAAGTTCTCTGAAAAACAAACGATTCCCGTTTCCCAATTGGAGTAGGGAAGAACAAAATGATAGACTAAATGGTCCAATAAAGCTCCGCCAATAGTAATCTCCAATTCAGACATATGGGTAAAATCTGAACTGCTTAACTCTCCTGGGGAGTGTTTTTGGGCAAAAAAAACTTCTTTGCCTGGACCATTTTCGGCTCGCCACCTCTTTACCTTACGCTGAAAGCTCCGAAGTTGACCATCATCGAAACGACCGGGATAGCTCTCCTGAAGATAACGGAATATCGTTTTGGCCTCCATTCCCGGATTCTCGAAATAATGAACCACTTCATTCCATACATCGGCAAATACGTCCTGCCTCGTCCGCCAATTGTGGGGTCGACACATCTGGCTCGGCAATTTACCTGATTTTAAGTACTTGCGGGCTGTTTTTTCATTCATACTCGCTTTGTCTGACGCTTGCGATAGCGTCTCGTTTTGATTGATTAGCATCATTAATCTCCTTACTTGATGATCGGTTACCATTAGAGTCTCCATATTCTAGAATCTCTGATTGTAACCCATTTTTCATATTGTATAAAATGGGAAAATTAATTGTCGTCAACCGGGAGAAATAATTGTCGCTAATCAGTTCATGGAAACAACGAAGGGCAAAAATAATGCAAGAAGTCTATTTGGGATCAAAGAGATAATGAGCCAGAATCATATAAGGAATCTTCTGGATGCAGTGGCCCCCCAACTGATCAATTCAGTATTTATTGAAATACTCAAGGATTTGCGAGAGGGGGGATATTTAGAAGAATATGGTTCCTATAAAAAAAATTTACTGATAGGGTTAGATGCAACGCAATACTTTTCATCGAAAAAGATCAGTTGTAAACAATGTAATAGTCGGAGACGAGTTGAGGAGGGTAAGAGTAATGGTAACGGTAACGGTAACGGTAGTGAGAAAGTGGACGTAGGCTATTATCATTGTGTAGTAAGCCCGGTGTTGGTCAAGCCGGGATTGAATCGGGTAATATCATTACCGCCCGAATTTATCATCCCGCAGGACGGGAGTGAAAAACAGGATTGCGAGTACAATGCATCGAAGAGGTGGTTTAAAAAATATGGGGAGTGTATATCGCAACTGGGAGATGGAGAAGTGACGATATTGGGAGATGATTTATATTGTAAGCAGCCGATTTGTGAAGAGATATTGAGGAATAAATTCAATTTTATATTGGTGTGCAAACCGGATTCGCATAAGACGTTATATCAATACCTGGAATTTTTGAAAGAAGAAATAGATGTAGAAGAGGTGAGAATAGAAAGATGGAAAGGGAAACGCTGGCAAGTAGATACCTATCGTTTTTATAACGAGGTACCGATAAGGGATGGAGAAAAAGGGGTGTTAGAGGTCAATTGGTGTGAAATAGTGACAAGCAATCAGGAAGGGGATGTGATATATAAGAATAGCTTTGCTACGAACCATAAAATAACCCGAGAGAATGTGGCGCGAATTGTAGAAGATGGGAGGACCAGGTGGAAAGTGGAAAACGAAAACTATAATGTGCTTAAGAACAGAGGATATCACCTGGAGCACAATTTTGGTCATGGGAAAAAGCATCTATCTTCTTTATTGGCAGCATTCAACCTATTAGCATTTTTATTTCACACGGTATTAGAGATAGTGGATGAGAAATATGCCTTAATCCGCAGAGAACTGGTGAAACGAAAGACCTTCTTTCAACACCTTCAGGTATTAACCTGTTACTGGTATTTTGAGAATTGGAACTCTATGATGGTGTTTATGATTGAAGGTATGGAATTGGAAGTGCCCGATTCCAGTTGATTAATAATGGAAATCCCAGCACATCAGTGTATGAGCATTAGCAGTGAGAGTTGCTTGGTGCCCAAGTGACCAATGAAGATTTGAGATTCTATCTAAATAAACCGATATTATGGCTTACGTGTTAAGTGAGCGTTCTTGCCGACATATAGACATGAGCACGTCCAAAATTACAAATCGAATCCATTTTCTCTTGATAAAGCAAGCCCCTGTTTACAGTTTCTTGTCTTTAAAAAAATATGCATTCGAGCTTATGTTATCAGAAAAAATTCAAAATGAGAATTGCTGCCGCTATGGAAAATTGATTGCATTTTCAATCGGATTATGGTATTAATGAAACGGACTTTAATATTAAGCGATGTTGAATGGATTGGACGTGCAAGTATGAGAGATGTCCTTAAGAAACTGAGATTTGCTGTTTTTGAATTTAGACTGGCGCCGGGACGGACCGTTGAATTCCCCGGTTTTAAAGGAAAACTTTGGGACAGACAGATTCCAACCACCACGTTTTAACAAGAGCATCAAAATGATTATTTTTTATTTTGCCGAAGGGGGGATTGTTTTTTATCTCTATTTATGATAAGAAGTAATTTCAATCGGCACAGTATTCAGTGATGATAAAAAGGAGGTTTGGATGAACGATTTAAGAAATGCAATAAAAGCAAAAGAAATACTGGAACAGTATTCTGATACTGCATTAGACAGAATTTCAGTCGATAAAATGGATGAAGCTGTAGTTCTAAGGTTACCACGTTCGGTTATCATTCAAGAAATCGCTGAAGCGTTGAATTCTTTGACATATGTCGCAAAAGTACTTGCCTCTACGCGCCCCCCTACATATGCGTTTCTTATACTTCTTCTGGATAATCCATATCATTCAATGCCTATTGAGGGATTCCAGGAAAAAGTTTTCGCTAAAACAAAAGAAATGACAATGAAAGCAGAAACCATAAAAAGGTTTTCGGGAGATAAAAATCACCAATTATATTTGAAAGTATTAAAGGCAGCATGGGAAGACGAAAAGATAGAGCGAAGCGAAGCATTATTATTGGAATCGCTTCGAAATGAGCTTAAAATATGGACCAGTGAACATTTAGTATTGGAACATCACCCGGATATAACCAATATTGAAGATTTCTCGAGAGCATATACGGCAGCACGAAATCATTTACTTATATCTGGATTAGTTTTGACCTCCAACAATCAGTATATGCTTGCGGCTGAAGTGGCTGTGCAAATTCGAAGGACTTTGGGGATCGATCTCGAAAATGCTCCATATAATCGCCTTTTGAATGCCATGACCAAAACGCAATTGTATAATATACTTGAAAAAATGGGAGTGCAGGTAAGCGGTAGCAAAGATGAACAAATCCAGCGGATAATCGATGCATTAATACCTCCCATCGAAGTGTTGGATTTCTTAAGTATTGATGAATTGAGAGAACTTTCCAGACAAACGAAAGCCCCAATTAGCGGTCTTAAAGCAGAAGTTATCGGGAATATCATAACACACTTTGACCAGGAGAGGGATATATTAACTGAAGAGAAAATAATTGAAATATCATTGCCCATAGAACCGGAAAAAAGAGAATTAGATAACCGGGCACTTACACGTCTGTTTCAGAAGTTTTCTAACGATCAACTTTACGATGTTCTATCAGAAAGTAGTTTGAAAACCAGCGGTACAAAAGAAATGAAGATTAATAGACTTGTTCAAAGTACATGGTCGGAAAAGTCCATGTTAAATCGCCTTCGAAGAGTTGAGATTTCCAATTTGTGCCGGAAAATTGGGATTCAAATATCAGGTGTTAAAAGTGAACTTATCGAACGCCTGATCGAATGGGGTAAGACAACGGCAACCGAATTAATGGTTGAAGAAGATATTGACGTTTCAAAAACACAGGCCGGGGCTGAAACACCGGCACATCAAGTCATCCCTTCCGAAATAATCGAGATCAAAGATGAAGAAACCAGACAAATACCGATTTCTGGGATCGATGATATAAAGAAGACATACCCTGAACTTAAACTGGACGAACAGACCATACTGGCACTAATAAAGGAAACCAGATCTCTTACAGAGCAAGAAATCGAACGTGCTTCACAGCGTCATAAGTTTGAATGGTTTCTAACTAAAGCTCACATGGCAGAAATGCTCGCTAAATTGAAGAGAACGCAAAATTCTCCTATCCATGTAAAAAGCGTTAGAAGCATAAATATATACGAATGGAGCGACGAGGAGAATCGGCAGGGTAGAAGAGAAATAGAAAAAGTTGCCGCACGTGATGTTATTAATGCATTACGACATGGCGTAGTCCCAGAAAACCATCTCGATCTACTTGCGGTAGGCCAGGAAAATGCCCGTGATCATTTAACAGATTTACTCAAAGAGATCCATGGCAATAAATCTGCTTTCAAATTTATCCGGGGGCCTTACGGGGCAGGAAAAACATTTCTCTGCTCATGGCTGCGTCAATATGCTTTGGATAATGAATTTGTAGTGTCTCTAGTAAATATAGGCACTGATCAACCCCTTTCCGACCTACCAGTATTTTTTTCCGGGATCGTTAATGGACTGAGAACTCCAGAAAAAAGAGATTCATGTGCACTGCCCGATGTACTCGAATCCTGGCTTTTATCTGTCCATCGAAAGACTGCACAAATCGAAGGGATAGATGCATTTGACAGTTCTTCAAAAGATACCTTAATGCCTTTGGTGGAAGCTAGAATCGAATCGGAATTGGCATCTATCGCCAATATTGATTCTTGTTTCCCACCGGCGCTTCGTGCCTTTTACCATGCTAGGTTAACCGCCGATCAAGCTACGGCTTCCAATGCGATAGCCTGGCTCGGTGGAAGTCGCTCCATGCCTATCAAAAAATTGAATGAAATAGGTGTTCGTGGATATCTTGAAGCCAACCAGGTATTCCCGCGGATGCGTGCATTACTTGAGATTATTGGGGGGAGTCGATTTAAAGGACTGCTCCTTATGGTTGATGAATTGGAATTGATAAGAAAATTCCCCCATATACGACAAAGAGAACAAGCTCTCGAAACACTCCGCTTGCTAATTGATGAAACTGGGAAAAATGGTTTTCCCAGATGCCTTTTAATTTTTACAGGGACAGATACATTCTTTGATGATGATCGGGCGGGACTCAAGAGTTACGAAGCGCTTGATAAACGCGTGGCCGTCCCGGCAGGGCCTAGTGGCAAAATTAGTGTTAAACAACCCGTTATAGTTTTAGAGGGTCTTAATCAAGAAAGGCTTCTCTCTGTGATTAGTAAAGTTCGTGATATTCATGGCATTGCCTACGATTGGAATTCCAGGGATTATATATCGAATGACTTTCTCCAAAAAATAACTCAAGAATGGACAGCCTTTGGAGACGGAAATGGTACACGAAGGCCGAGACCGATCTTAAGGGAATTAATAAATATCCTTGACGTTTGTGAAGAGAGCCCGGGGGTAGATGTAAATGAATTTTTTGGGATTTCCATGGACAACAATTCAATGGCAAAAGAACTTGGAGATATTCTTAATGAATAGCCATAGGTGAAGCAAATGTCTCACATTGATTCATTAAAAAGTCTTCATCCGGGCCTGCAAAAAATCATTTATGAAAAAGGATGGAAAAAGGGCCTTTCGGAAATTCAATTAAAAGCAATCCAAGTAATTTTAGAAGGTCATGATTGCATTATCGAAGCTCCAACCGCAGGCGGTAAAACAGAAGCTGTTTTTTTCCCAGCCTTAACAAAAGTGGCTGCCAAAAAGAAAAATAGTGTCCAGATCCTTTATCTTGCGCCGTTGCGGGCGCTTTTGAATAATATTGAAAAACGAGTAATCGAATATTCAATCGCCTGTGGACTTCATTGTTTCAAATGGCATGGAGATGTCGATCAGAAAGGGAAAATCAATGAAATTAAGAACCCATCACAGGTTTTGCTTACAACCCCGGAATCACTGGAAGCCATTTTGCTAAGAAAGGCAGGGTGGGAAAAATTTTTTTCGGATTTAGAAATCGTTATAATCGATGAAGCGCATAATTTTGCTTTCAGCGATAGGGGTGGACATCTCATAACGTTGCTTGAAAGGCTTGAAAAAACACTCGATATTCATTTCCAACGAATTGCTCTAACGGCAACAGTCGGGAATCCAGGCGAATTGTTGCAATGGTTTGCAGGCTCTAACCGGGGACCTGGTAAGAGAGTTTATTCGACCTCCGGTTCGAAAAAAGAAAAAGATTTCCTGGTCCAATTTTTCGACAAAACCTTAGATAAAGACACAACGCCGGAATATATGTCTCATATTCGACAGTTTAAAACGCTTTATAAATTACTCCCCAACAAAAAAACCATCATTTTCGGCAAATCCCGCAAGCATACGGAAGAACTCGCAGCCGCAGTATTAAAAATGAATGAGATATCCCGGTCCAAAAATCCGGTTAGAGTTCGTACACACCACTCTTCAGTGAGCAAATATTACCGGGAAGAAGCGGAGAAACTTATCCAGATAGCTTCGGAATCGGGGTTGCAGGCAATTATAAGCACTTCCACACTGGAACTTGGAATAGACATCGGAGAGTTGGACCAGATAATTCAGATAGGCATTCTTACAAGTTCCAGCGCATTTCTTCAGAGAGTTGGAAGAACCGGTCGACGGGAAGGTAAAAAACAGTTTTTCAGAGGACTATGTAACGATCGAAAGGATTTAGTCCTTTTAACCGCAGTAATTAATCTTGGCTTAAAGGGTATTTCCGAGTCCTTAAAACTTTCCAAAAAATCATATCATCTTTTGGCCCATCAATTGATTTGTTTGAGTCTCCAAAAAAATGGAATAGGAATCGATGAGGCATGGGACATTTTATCCGGTGCTTATTGTTTTTCAGGTATTTCAAAATACAAATTCTGTGAGTTGACGCAAGCCATGATCCGGCAAGAATACTTGCGGGATGTAGATAGCGTCATGGTCATCGGCGAAGTGGGGGAGAAAAATTTCCTTGGCGCCAATTGGCAACGACTTTTTGCAACTTTCGACAGCGCTTCCATGTACGATGTAGTGGAAGGGAAAAACCAGGTCGGCACATTGGATTCAGCTTTTGTTGAAGCCTTATCCGTACCCTTTTTGTTTGTTTTGGGTGGTATCTTGTGGGAAGCGGAAAAAGTTGACGTTAAAACAATGCAAGTGTTTTCCAGGAAAACGAATTATGGAGATGCCCCCAGGTGGATTACGTTTGGAGGTGGAGATGTCCCCCTGGAAACTGCAAAAGAAGCGGGAAGGATATTGTTTGGGGAAGGTTTTCTTAAATTTCTCGATGAAGAAGGGAGAACAGGAATTGAGGCTGAAAGAAATGAACATATCGGAATCCACTGGGATGATAGTAAATGGGTGGTCAATGTATCCGATTCAGGGATAGCCCAAATCTGGACATTTGCAGGAGATAAGATCAATAGGACTCTTGCATTATTAGTTCGATCAGAAGGTATAGGGCAAGCCGTATCGAGTTATAAAAATGTCGAAATCGAATCGGACATAGATAATCGAGATATATTATCTGAACGAATTTTCGCTTTGTTGGAGCGAGTTAAAAAAATGGATTTGTCCCAACTTGAAATATTAGAGGAAAAAATATCGAAGCTACTTCGTCGTTCAGCATTTTCAAAGTTCACAAAATGTTTGCCGGATAACCTGTGGTTGGAGGCAATGGCAGAAAGGACTTTGGATATTAAGAGTTTGATAAATGAATTATTAGATAAAAAAATGGAGGATTCAAATTTAGGATGATTCTGAGACAGCCAAATTTTTCCACAATCAATAAGGGATTGAAACTCGGGCATACACGGGGAACAGTAGAAGTTACAGTGCGCTGTTTCGCTACCAATAAGGGATCAGGTGAAAAATCCGAAATTCGAATATCGAAACTCGAAAGTCCGCGGCGCGGACACCCTATTAAGAAATCAAATGACCAAAACAGTAAAAAGATAAAACGATGAATGATGAAGAAAAGAAAAAACAGGGGGTTGAGGTCAGGGAAAAAGTTGAAAAATTTTGATTCCTGGAATATAATAGGACCATGAATGAAATTGACAATATTAACGATAAGATATTCAAGAAAGCCATCGGCGCACCGCAAAGCGCAATAAAGTTCCTGCGAAAAGTCCTACCCGAACAAATTAAAAAAAGAATCGATTTCTCAACCATAGAAATCGGCCCCACCGATTATGTATCCCTGGAATTCAAAGAGTACTTCTCCGACGTGATCATCAAAACACAAATAAGATCAAAAGACGGTGGGCAAATCCCCACGGATATATGTTTCATACTGGAACACAAAACCGAAGCCAAAGTAAAAATTTTCATTCAATTCCTGAAATATATGGTGGAAGAATGGCAAAAAGACATCGCTGAACAAATGCCCTTGCGCATCATTATTCCTGTCTTGTTTTACCATGGGAAAAAAGAATGGAAAATACCGCAAGCCTTTGTGGAGCATTTTGACGTCGATGATGAGTTAAAAGAATTTTTGTTGAATTACAGGTATTTCCTATTCGATACCAGGTCGTGGGATTTTCGAGGCGAAAGCAATAAAGAGTTAAGGGATGATGTTTTTTTGCTAACGGCATTGGCGTTGATGAAATGCGCCTATACCGATGAGACAGAAACCATCGAGGAAATATTTAAATTCTGGCATGAGAAAGGATTTACCGAAGCTATCGAAGATATCGTCTTCTTTCTCATTTATATTTCTGAAACAAAGAATATAAGCCGGGATCGATTAAAAAAAATGTTAGAGAAAAGTAAGATAGACGGAGGTGATATTATGGAAACGTTAGCCCAACAATTAAGGGATGAAGGACGAAGAATTGGCCTCGAAGAGGGAATGAAAGAGGGAATGAAAGAAGGAATGAAAGAAGGAATAAAAGAGGGAATGAAAGAAGGAATGAAAGAAGGGAAAATGTATACAGCCTGGGAATTGATGAAAAGAGGCATCGATATAGATATCATTGCGGCAGCAACAGGATTCGCTAAAAAGGAGATTGAGAAGCTAGCCGCAACTGTCCATTAATATTCTCACGGGTTTTAATCGAACCAAAGTGGAATTAGGTAGTGATTGAACGATGAATGATGAAGAAAAACAGGAAGCGCGGAAGAGCGGAAAAAAACAATCTGTGTCAATCAGTGAAATCCGTGGACCCTCACTTTTCGTGTGTTTCGCGTGTTTCGCGGGCCTGTTTTTGTTTGGGATTTTGAATTTTTGAATTTTGGATTTGTTTCGAATTTCGTGTTTCGTGCTTCATGAGGCGAGCTTCGAATTTGCTTTCTATCAAATCGAACCACAAGTGATTTTTCCCCCAGCCATGGAGTTGAAATAACCTTGTTTTTGCTTTATAATAGATGTACCATGAATATAAAAAAACATATCCGGTTTGATTGGGCCATTAAAAAATTACTGAGAAGCAAAGCCAATTTCGATATCCTGGAAGGCTTTCTCAGCGAACTGCTGGCGGAAGATATTAAAATCCTGGAAATCCTGGACAGCGAAACCAATAAAGAAACCCAGGACGATAAATTCGACCGCGTGGATGTATTGGTAAAAGATGCTTCGGGCCGGATCATCATCATCGAGATACAGAATACCAGGGAATTGGATTATTTTTTAAAAATACTCTACAGCACCTCTAAAGTCATCAGCGAAAATATGAAAGAAGGCA
>JAUPLE010000411.1 GCA_030837085.1 Acidobacteriota bacterium
ACCCGCCTCATTATGGATATCATCAAAGAAAACAAGATTAAAACCATCGGTCTGAATGTCCCCAGGGAAATCCTGCGCACCGTTTCCCGCAAAGGTTTCGATAACCTCAGCAAAGAAGAAAAAGCGCTCTTTCCCACCATCCATATTCCCAACCCTGAGCATGAATATTTTATTAAAGGTATCTTCGGGACCTTTGCCGCCCAGGTGCCCATGTGGTTTCAAAATATTTACAATGCCCAGAAATGCTGGGATGTGATCATGGCGGAATCCATGCGGCAAATCCTGAGCCGGGAAGAATTCCGGGGCTATAAAGGTGTCATTATCGCCGGCAGCAACCATGTGGCTTATCAACTGGGAATCCCTTTCAGATACCGGGCCGCCCAACCGGGGGTTAAAATCACCACCATTGCCCCTGTCCTGATGCCGGAAGAAAAGAAAAAAGACGAAGCGGAAGGCGAGGAAATCAATCCCATGATGAAAATGATGGCCCAATCCCTGGCCCCGGCGTCGGTGTTTTCACGGGGTATCGCCGATTATGTCTTCTCCGCCGATCAACCTACGGACCGGACTTTCCCGGTTATTGGTTTCACGGCAGTTGAAAGAGAAGGGAAATTGATGGTAACGGAAGTGGCCAAAGAAAGTATCGCGGAGAGAAACGGCGTCAAGAAGGATGATCAAATCGCCGCCGTGGACGGCGTCGATGTCTCTACCCTGGAACAAATGCGCCTGCTTATCACCCAGAAAAACTGGGACGATTCCATTGATCTGAAAATTATAAAAAAAATCCCGGTAAAAAAAGAAGATAAAAGCAAAGAAGACAAAAATAAAAAGTAATTTTATTGACTTTATGGCCGACTTATTTGTATAATGGGATTTCCATATTATTCAAAAAAGCAAGGATATGTTGATGAGTAAAACCAAAAGTAGTGTGAATTTCCTCGACCTGGTCCCGGGACGAAAATGCAACTGGGATAAAACCGAAGACGGAAAAATGTTTCTCCTGGTCCCCCGTTTTAATAACCGCTGGCTGAAAAAATTTGCCCAACGCATGGGTAAATCGGAGTTTGTCAGGCTCTACCTGGACAACAACGGGGCCAGGGTGTGGGAACTCATCGACGGCAAACGGACGGTGAGCGCTATCTGTGATCTTATTCAAGAACAGCCCGGCGAAAAGTTGGACCAGCCGGAACAGCGGGTTTGTTTTTTCATGGGAATGTTGAAAAAGAATGATTTTGTCACTCTCCAGGAAGGATCGACCGATTCGCTATAGGATATAATTTAACCTGTTTTTAATGAACAGTTATGAATATATACGGCTTTAGAGAAAGGAGACAGTTATGATGAACGATGAGACGACCAATCAAGGTTTTTTTCACCCTGCATCCAAAGCGTACCGGTTTATAGTACTGGCATTTGTATCCATGTTAACGCTGGGGTGTTATTTTGCTTATGATATTGTGGCGGCGATTGCAGACAGTTTAATGACAACCATGGGCGCTACGGAGAGTCAAGTGGGGTCCATGTACACGATGTATAGTATTGCAGCCATTGCGGCGGTATTTATTTCGGGTTTCTTGATCGATCGCCTGGGCACCCGCAAAGGCAGTATGATATTTTCAACCCTGGTGTTTATCGGCGCCGCGATTGTGGCTTTTGCTCCCAGTTTGACGGTTTTATACATAGGTCGCTTTATTTTCGGCGCCGGTTCCGAGCCCCTGGTGGTGGTCCAGAGCGCCATGCTGGCCCGCTGGTTTAAAGGAAAAGAACTGGCCATGTCCTTTGGTATCGCACTGACGGTCAGCCGGGTGGGAACCCTTTTTGCGCTCAATACCGGCGAGGTTATTACTAGCCATTTCGGCAGCCCCAAGTACGCATTGGGCGCGGCCACGCTCCTTTGCCTGATGTCGCTGCTAGCCAATGTGGTTTATGTTTTCCTGGACCGCAAGGGTGAACGGGTTTTGGGCCTGGCAGACAGCGCTTCGGGAGACAAAATCGTTTTGAAAGATATTAAATTTTTTAAACCTACTTTCTGGTATGTTACCATGCTGTGTTTGACTTTTTATTCGGCCATCTTCCCTTTCACTTCCCTTTCATTGAAATTCTTTAATGAGAAATGGGCCATTCCCCTGACCAGCGGCCAGGAGGGCGGTTTCCTCTACAAAGTCTTTGCCAATTTCTTGCATATGTTCAGCACTGCCGGTGGGGTGGCATCCATCATTATTTTTGCCTCCATGGTATTGGCGCCTTTTGCCGGTAAATTGGTGGATAAGGTCGGTAAACGCGCTACATTTATGATTTTCGGTTCATTGCTAATGATCCCCAGTCACCTGTTAATGGGCGTTACCATGCTCTACCCGGTGATTCCCATGATCATGCTGGGGGCGGCTTTTGTACTGGTCCCGGCCGCCATGTGGCCGTCTGTTCCCCTGGTGATTAAAAAGGAGCATGTAGGAACTGCCTTTGGCGTTATGACCGCCATTCAAAATATCGGCCTGGGTCTTTTCCCTTACCTGAACGGCAAATTAAGGGAAATCACCGGCGCCTATACTGCCAGCCAGGTGATGTTTGCCTGCCTCGGTTTTATCGGGCTAATTTTTGCGTTCCTGTTATTGCGCGCCAATAAGAAAGAAGGAGACATTTTAGAAAAACCCTAATGAAAAGTTTTTGGAAGTCCAGGAACCTCGCCCTCCGTGAGGGCTTTTTTCAAAAAGGTTCCTGGTCGCCGAAGGCAATATGAAACACAATATCCTGATACCATTTTTATTCTCCTGTCTATTGGCTGCGAACTATGCCCATACCCAGGATGGAAATGCGGAAAAAAAATACCGCTGGCCCCTGGATTTCAATAACGGATACAGCTCGTCGTTCCAGGAGTTTCGCTCCAATCACTTTCACGCTGGTATCGACCTGCGTACTTTCCAAACTACCGGCCATCCCGTATATGCCATTGCCGACGGCTGTATCGTGCGCATTCGCATGACGAAAACCGGGAGCGGCAAGTGCCTATACTTGAAACATGCGGACGGGAATACCTCTG
>JAUPLE010000040.1 GCA_030837085.1 Acidobacteriota bacterium
ATTAATAATTTACAATTAACAATTAACAATTGACAATTAACAATTATTTCCTTCCTGCACTCTTCCATTGCTAATAAAATTCTTGCATTACTATCGGCTAACATATAATCGATGCGTTCCCGCGGGTAATCGGGATCAATAGGCAAATACGCCCCGCCTGCCTTTAATATACCCAGGATACCGATAATCATTTCAATGGAACGTTCCATCATTATCCCAACAATACTGTCCGGTAGGACGCCTTTTTCAATTAATAACCCGGCCAATCGATCGGATTGTTGGTTCAATTCATTATAGGACAGGGTGATAGGGCCGTTATTATGGACGTTAGGGCAGGTTTGAGAATCTGCCCCTACAACCGCAATATGGTCCGGCGTCTTTGACGCCTGTTCTTCAAATAATCGGTGGATGGTTTTATCATGAGGGTACGACGCCGCTGTATCATTAAAATCATCCAATATCCGGCGTTTCTCCTCATCGGTTATGATCTCTATCTCTGCTGCATCCGAACTGGGTCTCTCAACTACCTGTTTGAGAATATTGCTAAGATAAACCCCGCTTCTTTCCACCATTTCTCTATCATACACAGATGCATTATAACTGAATTTTATAGTCAAGCTATCTTGCGGGGAAATCGTAATATTAAAATCATAATTTGTCTGCTCAAAGGCCCACAACCCAACCACCGTAAAACCATACTCCCCAAGATTGAGGCTGTTTTTAATTTCCTTGTCCAGGGGATAATTCTCAAATACCATAATATGATTAATAAGGGCTTCTTTTAACAATGAGCCGGCCTGGATATCCGCCAGTGTGATATACTCATAAGCCCTGGACAAAACCGCATCCGCTTGCACTTCCCGGAGGTGCCGGACAAAAGACTCTTTGCCTTTCGTTTTAATCCTCACGGGAAGCGTGTTGATAAATAATCCTACCATTCCTTCAACACCTTTGATACCGGCGGGACGACCGGAAGTAACAGCCCCGAATACGACATCATCCGTATTATTATATCTTTGTAACAATATTCCCCATACTGCCTGCATAACGGTATTAACCGTTACCCGCCAATCTACCGATAATGCCTTTAACCGCTCCCATAGCACATCATCCAGGCAGAAAGTACATTCTTCCAATCGGTATCCCTCTCCTGGCATCATTTCCCGGGGCCGCGGCAGTACTACTTGTTGATCATACCCCTCAAGATAATTCTTCCAGTATTTCTCCCCTGTCTCGGTCTCCTGCTGCCTTAACCACTTGATGTAGTTACGGTACTGGGCGATAGGTTCCAACTCAACGGAGGCCCCTTTTTTTAAGCATCGGTAAATATAAAGCAATTCCTTAAATACGATACTCAAACACCACCCATCCATTAAAATATGATGGAAACTCCATACCAACCGGTATGAATCGTCGCCTGTCTTCAACAATGCCATCCGGGTCAAGGGAACATCAGCCAAATCGAATCCCCTCTCCCGGTCTTTCCCATAAAACTCCTGTAAATAATGTTCCATCTCTTCTGCTCCGGCCTCCCCCTGGAGGTCCCGGAAATCAATGTCAACCGGGCAATGTTTCAAAACTATTTGCACGGGCCGGTGTACGTTCTCATAATAAAATACAGTACGCATGACATCGTAACGGTCGATCATTTGCCGGTAAGCGGTTTGCAATAAAATACCGTCTATATCGCCCCGGAGGGAAAACACTGTCTGCTGGAAATAAGCGCCGGCTGTGTTTTCCTTCAAAGCATGGAACAACATTCCGGCCTGCATGGGCGCCAGTTCATAAATATCTTCCAATTCACCCCAGCGCCCCACCAGGGCATCCAGTTCATCGATGGTAAATTCACTGTAAGTCAGATCCGACGGGGTCAGGGTCTTGACTTCCCTGGCGGCGCAGTACTCGATGAGCGCCGATAGTTTAGACCGAAAAACCGCTGCCAGGCCTTCGATGGTTTCCCGCCGGTATTGACGCCGGTTATAGGAAATAAACAGCGTCAATTGCCCCCCTACCGTCAGTCCACTAATATCCAGAACAGTTCTCTTTTCCATTTCCGGGCTCAGGGAATATCCCGTTTTGAGTTCCGATACCTGGAAAATATCATTATTCATCCCGAATCCGAATTCTCCCAGGTAATTGAAATTGATCTCCGCTTCCAACGTTGAAGGAAAAGTCCCTTTTTTATCCGCCGCGGTTAAATACTTCAAGATACCATATCCAATCCCTCGACGGGGTATACGCCGCAGCGTTTCCTTCACCTCTTTAAGCAGGTAATCCAGATTCCCGGGACGACTCAACTTCAACAATACCGGGTATTGGCTGGTAAACCAACCCACCGTACGACTGATATCAATATTTTCTAATAACTCTTCCCTACCGTGTCCTTCTAAATTAATAAGTACCTTCTCTATTCCCCACCATTCCCTAAGAGCAGAAACCAGGCCGGCCAATAAAATATCATTGATTTCCGTACCGTAGGCCCGGTGAACCCGACGCAGCAATTTCCCGGTCTCTCCCTCATTAAACTGCAACTCAATTATTTCATAGTTCTTCTCCCGTTTCTCTTCCTCGCTAATTTCCATATCCTTGGGCAGCGAGTCGCCAGGTACTATTCGTTTCCAATATTCCAACTCTTTCAATAGGAGTTCACTACCCGCATATTCCGTTAACCCCCGGGCCCATTCTTTATAAGAATCGGTCTTGGCCTGGAACTTGACGGATTCTCCTTTCAGCGCCCGGCGGTATCCGGTGGCAAAATCTTCCAGTAGTATTCTCCAGGAAACCCCGTCGATAACCAGGTGATGTATCAGCATCAACAAATGGTCACCCTTCCCTGTCCTGAAAAGCCCCAGGTGAACCAGGGGCCCGGATTCCAGGTCAATACTTGCCTGTATCCGTTCAGCCTCCTTCTCGATCTCCCTTTCTCCTTCAAGCTCCTTTTGAAAATCGAAAACCTCTAAAATGAATAACCTTCCTTCCAATCCACGGTTCCGTTGAACAATTTTTAAACTTTCGTGTTCTTCGCGCCCTTCGCGGCTCTTCTCAAAAACCATACGCAGCGCATCATGATGTTCCACTATTTTCTCAAAAACCCGCCGGACAACTGACTCATCAAATCCAGCTTCCCTGTATACCATAACCGCCTGGTTAAAATGGTGCGAATGGGTAAAATCATTTTCAAAGAACCATCTCTGGATGGGCGTCAGTTCAACCAACCCGGTCACGGTCCCCTGGTCTGCAATACGCTCTATTTTCTTAATGGCTGTGGCAGAGCTTTTAATTGTCGGATGTAAAAAGAGGTCTGCTACTTCCATCGTTAAACCATATTTTTGCAGCCGGGAAACGATCTGCACACCTTTAATAGAATCACCGCCCACCTCAAAAAAATTATCCTGAACGCCGATTCGCTCTATACCGAGGACTTCTTGCCATATCTCAACAAGTTTCTCTTCCACGAAATTCCCGGGCGCCGCGAAACTTTCACCAGTCTTTATCACCGGTTCCGGCAGCGCCCGCCGGTCTACTTTGCCATTGGGCATTAACGGAATCCTTTCGATCGCTTCAAAATAGGAAGGGATCATATAAGCCGGCAGCATCCCGGCTAAATACTCCCGTAATTCAGAGACTACTACTTCACGTACCGAGACAAAATAAGCGCATAAATAGGGCTGACGATTTTTTTCTTTTAAAACCACTACCGCTTCTTTAATATCAACATGGGCAGCCAATCGGCTCTCGATTTCAGTCAACTCAATCCTGAATCCTCGCAACTTAACCTGGCCATCGATCCTACCAAGGAATTCGATATTACCGTTAGTGGCTCCCTCCGCCGGGGGACCGTCGGACAACCAGCGGCACAAATCTCCGGTTTTGTAAATAATATAGGTCTTATAGGTCCTATAGGACCTATTCTTAATAAACTTTTCCGCTGTTAATTCGGGCCGGTTTAAGTAACCTGCTGCCAACCCAACTCCACTAATACATAATTCCCCAGGGACGCCAATAGGCTGCAATTCTAAATGCATCCCCACAATATATACATGATGATTTCCGATAGGCTTGCCAATCGATGGCGCTCCATCAGCGTCAGACTTCATCGGTACTTCTGTCCATGTGGTCCAGACCGTATCTTCCGTTGGACCATATAAATTGTATAACTTAAAAGGATACTTCCGCGCCGGATAACGCGTCAACTTATCCCCCGCTGTTCTTAACACCCGCAGCGCCCCCCCCTCCTCCGGCCAATCGTCATTCAATAACTGCTCCGCTATCACCGTGGGTTGAAATGAGATAGCGATCCTTTTCTCAATTAACCATCGTTTCATTCTTGCCGGGTCCAACCGCGCTTCTTCATCAACGATATACAACGTCGCTCCACTGGTTAAGCACGGCCACACCTCGAAAGCCATGGCATCGAAACCGGGATTCGCTACCTGGCTCATCTTTATACCCGGTCCCTCACCAAATATCCGGCGATGATAATAAATTAAATTGACAAATCCTTCATGCCTGACCAATACTCCCTTGGGCCGCCCCGTAGAACCGGAAGTATAGACAATGTAAGCAAGCTGATTTGAATGATGAAGCCCCCGGCGGGGGCACCCATTTAAGATGAATGATGAATGATAAAGCGACGTCGGCATTGAGCGCAGTTTTTTCAGTTTACAATTAACAATTAACAATTGACAATTAACAATTACTTCTTTCCTGCATTCTTCCGTTCCTAATAAAATTTTTGCATTACTATCAGCTAGCACAAAATCAATGCGTTCCTGGGGGTATGCCGGATCAATAGGCAAATACGCTCCACCGGATTTTAATATGCCCAAAATGCCAATTATCATCTCGACGGAACGTTCTATCATAATACCCACAATACTGTCCGGCAGGACGCCTTTTTCGATTAATAATCCTGCCAGTCGGTCGGATTGATCGTTTAATTCATTATAGGACAGGGTGATAGTGATAGGGCAGGTTTGAGAACCTGCCCCTACAACCGCAATATGGTCCGGCGTCTTTGACGCCTGCTCTTCAAATAATCCTTGGATGGTTTTATTCTCCGGGTATTCATGCACAGTATTATTAAAATCATACAATATCCGCTGCCTCTCTTCCTCTGGTATTATTTCTATTTCACAAATCTCTTGCTCCGGCTCTTCTACCACCGACGATAACAGTTTATTAAAATACCTGATAAACCGCTTAATTGTTTCTTCCTTAAATAATGCGGCACAATATTCTATTGTAAAGACCACCCTGTTTCCATCTTCCACTCCGATCAACGTTAAATCGAACTTAGAAATCCTGCTTTGATATTCATAGGGCTTTAATAACAAACCCGGGATTTCGATTTTCACGTTTTCCAGGTTTTGCAGTACAAA
>JAUPLE010000412.1 GCA_030837085.1 Acidobacteriota bacterium
AACCGCCGGCGCCTGCGCCACCTGCTGTTCCTGGTACCAGGTAGTGAAAAGATTGTTAAAATAGTTATTATCTTCCAACATATCCGCTGTGACTTCAAACTTACCCTTGATATTCATATAATTCAGGGTAGAGGCGCTTCTGAGCAATTGTTTCAACGCAGCGGATACTTCCATTTTATTATCCTCGGCATACTTCTCCACGTATGCTTCCACATTCTCGCTAAGCTCCAATTCGATCCCGTATTCACGCTTGAAAGATTCGATATAATCCAGGAAAGGCGAACGTTTCAACATATTCAAAAGGGCATCTTTAGGGATTGTGCAAAGTTCTTCGTCCACTACCAACTCTTTAAAATGAGAACCGGGCAGTTCGAATTGAAAACCCGTGAGGATATTTTCCCAGACGCTTACCAGGGCGCGGGCGCCGGTTTTCTGGTTTTCACCCTTTTCAGCCACATATAGAATCGCGGATTCATCGATTTTCAAATCGATGCCGAAAGCTTTGAATTCTAGCATATACTGCTGGATAATAGAATCTTCCGTATCCCGCATGATCCGCACCAGGTCGTTTTTAGACAACAAATTCACGTGGCTGCGAATCGGAATACGGCCTACCAGTTCCGGGATCAAACCGAAGCGGATGTAATCTTCGACATTGGCTTCTTTATAGCTATTTTCAATTGTACGGGTCTTTTTTTCCCGGTTGTTAGTGCCGAAACCGGTAACCATGAAACTCCCATCCTCGCGGATTCGCCCGCCCTCATGTTTGATCCTGTCTTTCACGATAGATTCCAGGTCGTTATGGGGACGTTGGAAGGAACCGCCTACGATGAAAAGAATTCGTTCCGTGCTGAGCATATTCTTTTGTTTGCGTGGGTCCTTGCCTGCGCCTTTGATGAGGGTCTCTTTGAGATGAGAGGATGGGGACATGGGGTTATCGATGGGAACGTATTTCCGTTCGATCAGTTTCAGCACTGCCCGTTGGAAACCTTCGCGGGAAATGTCATGGCCGATCAGGTTTCGGTCTTTGGCTTTTTTATCGATTTCGTCGATAAAAATGATGCCGCCGTAGCGATTGACAAATTCAGCCTGTTCTTGTCGCGAGTGGCCTGGGGCCACGTCGATCAGTTCACGGATCATATCGTCTGCGCTTTTGCCAACGTATCCTGCTTCAGTATAATCAGTGGCGTCCACGATCAAGGTTGGGACGTCCAACAGGTCGCCCAACACTTCCGCGCAGTAAGTTTTCCCGCTGCCGGAGGGACCGGCAATAATCGTGTTTTTCTTGCGAAATCTTTTGACTGACGGCTCTTCCGCGGATTCATCCAGCAGCCGCAGGATAGCGAAATGGAAAGCGGATGCGATGGATAGACGTTTTTTATATTCTTCCTGGCCGATGACGTATTTATCCAGGTGAGTCTTAATTTCTTTCGGGGTAAGAAGGGGCAGTTGCCATTTTTCTTCCTCTTTTTTAGGTCCCAGTTGCCGTCTTAGTTCTTCTTCAAAGGAGACTCTCGACGCCTCCTTGGCGTCCAGGTATGCTTTTATGGCTTGGGCCTCCGTGCACCCATACTCTTTCATCAGTTGATCTATTTCTTCTCTAGGTATTGATACTTTCATTTTCTGTCCTTTTTTAACGATTTTCGATATTACCACGGTATTATATAAAAAAGCGGCGTTAATTGCAATAGATGAGGAACTGGCAACCACATTTTTCCCCCGCCACGCGGGGGGTATCCCCGATCAGTGTTATAATTTTTGTGGGTGTTGCATTCATGGTTGTTCTACTTTTATTCGTATTGTTTTTAAATTATTTATTTTTGAAAAGCCTTGATTATTCACGTGGAGCGGATTAAATGGGGTGAAAAGCCTTGCGGTAGTCAGGCTAACTCTTGCGCTGGTGTCCCCTCGCCTTGTGAGATTTGTCGCCGGGAATTTACGGAAACTAAAGGAAGAGTAATATCCACCCCTACAAAAATATTTGATCTACTAGAGGCCCTGAGCCTGATGCTGTTACTAAGTTAAATCCAATGGCACAGTTCTACAAAATGGACCCCGCGCCGCGGGGAAAATTTTTAATATGGGTTTCTTCTGTCTTGATTTTCCTGTATAATGTACCGCTAATAGGACGAAAATTATTATGAATACTAATACAGATAAAAACGGACCGGGTGCATCGTCCAACGCACGACTACCCCGCGAATCCCAATTAAAAATGTCCCAATACCGGTTTAAATTGCAGGAAATCAAACGCCTGTACTGGGTTCACATGACAGCGGCAAGAATTATTTTTAAAAACGATTTTAGCACAATGAGATCACTGGGACTCCATGAAACAAGCTGGGATGTACTATTTCCCTGGACTCGGCAGGCCAGGGAATTCTACCAAAAAGTATTGCATAACGAAGAAATCCTCGGAAAAATGATGGACTACGGGATAACCAGGGAAGAACTGGAACTGGGTCTTTTAAAATTGAAAGACCTGGAAGGAAATAAATACTGGAAAAAGCAATGTAATGAAGAGGAAGCGGCTGGAGAATATCGGTTACAAGAGTCCCTGGCTAAACTGGAAGAATACATGGAAGATTTCAAATGGGTTTCGCGTCAGGCCTTTAAAGACCAACCCCAATACCTGGTGACCCTGGGCATTGAAAAATCACTGGAAGACGCAATCGAAAGTGTGAAAAGGGATGAACGCCGACAATGGAAAACGAAATCGGAACCACCGCGGGTAAGACCATGGGAGAAGGAAAAGGTTGATAAATGATCACTGTACTCATTAATGACACGGTAAAAAAAAATTTACTCAAACAACCTACAGACATACGAAATAAAATCAGGGATAAGTTCGAGTTCCTTGAATCCGGTATCTGGGACGGCGGCCTGAAAGTGAAAAAGTTAAAAGGCTCCTCTGATAAATATATTTTCGAAGCACGACTAGACCGGTCAAACCGGATTATCTTTACACTGGGACAAGGACAGCCGCAAGGGCCGGGACAGGAAAACGCCTTGATCATATATGTCTGGGGGATCGTGACGCATGACGATATCCCGACAAAAGTCAAAACCATTATCCCGGCCAATGCCACATTCTTACTATTCGAAGAGTACCAGGAAACCTTACTTGAAAATGTCGATATCGAAGAACTGGAATCCGACTATTTTACCCAGGAAGGCGTCAACGAAAAAAACGCCGGCCAATCCGGCAGCCAACGCTGGTATGCCGTAGACGAACCCGAATGGCAACGCATACGCATGTACTCCCGCGACGATTTCGACCTCTTTCTCCAATTAACTCCTGAGCAAGATGAAATCCTCAGTACACCCCTCCCCATGATGATTTCCGGCACCGCGGGCAGCGGTAAAACCAGCCTGGCCGTCTATTACCTGCTGAACCGCAACCTGGATAAAAAGAAAAAACTATTCCTCACTTATAATATACACCTGAAAAACTTTGCCGTGAAATTGTACAACGGCCTGCTAAACGAACGGCCCGGGAAAAAAGAAATTACTCCCCCGGATTTCTATACATTTAAAGAACTGTGCCTCGATGTAGCCGGGAAAGATCGATTCTCCCCTGGAATGGAAGTAGATTTTAATCAATTCAACCGGTTATTCACAGGATACCCCGGCTACCAATCCTATGACGTGGCTTTGGTATGGGAAGAAATACGGGCCATTATTAAAGGCGCTGTACCGGGCCTTAACCTCCCCATGGTAGAAACTGGCTTACGACAGATCAAAAAAGGCGCCCTATCACCGGAAATTATCAGGCAATTGCAAGAGCAATTCATCCTGTTTTCAAAATTGGAATCCTTTCAACGGGTGGATAAGGTGGTCAAAAAATACCTGGACATCGATATCGAAACATTTGCCGCTAACATCGGGAAATATCTTCACGCAGGTATGGTGGCCTCTTCCACTAACGACAGGGAAAAAGAGAACATGTCCGCTATACTGGAAAAAACCGTAGATATTTTAAAAAAAGAACAAAACAACAACGGACGAAAATACCTCTCTTTCGCCGAATATGAAATTTTAGGTAAGAAAAAAGCCCCCAATTTCAGGTTCAACCGCGGTGATATTTACCGCATCTTCGAATGGTATCAAAATGAATTGGAAACCGGGGGCCTATGGGATGAACTGGATATGATGCCCACGAGCATTCCCCCAAAATATACCTATGATATCCTGGTATGTGATGAAGTCCAGGACCTGACCGATACCCAGTTGGACTTATTGTTTAATTTCGTTAAAAACCCCAAGAACATTTTCCTGGCCGGGGATACCCGGCAAACGATTAATCCCAGCGGTTTCCGTTGGGAAGAGGTGCGTAAACATTTTTATGAGCGGGGCCTCGAAGTGCCAGAATTAAAAACCCTTTCCCTTAATTTTAGAAGCTCCGGCAGCATCATCGAACTGTCCAATACGCTGCTGGAATTAAAAGAAAAGTTCATGGGCCGAAATGCCGATGAACCCAGGGAAAACTGGAAATATAAAGGCAGACCTGTGACAGTGGTTACAGGCATCGAAACCGGGGAGATGCTGGAGATTTTAAAAGCCGCGGGCGTCGAACGCACTATCCTGGTAAGAACCGACGCGGAAAAAGAGTTCCTGCAAAATATCCTTGGGACTGAATTGATATTTACCATCAAAGAGGCCAAGGGATTGGAATTCGATACCGTGGTATTGTGGAAATTCTGCGATGACCCTTCCTCTGGGTCCGAAGATGTCTGGAGAGCCACCCTGGAGTTGAGCGATAGGAATGTCCATGAAGCCAGGATCAAACATGAGATCAACCTCCTGTATGTGGGTATCACGCGCTGCCAGAAAGACCTGATCGTTTACGACGGCGTTTCTCCGTCACTCATCTGGGAAAGCGAACCGGTAAAGGATAACATCTATATTACCAATGACCGGTGTTACCTGGAGAAAGTTTGGAACGTGATTTCTTCACCACAGGAGTGGGTGGAGCAGGGGCATTATTTTTTTAATAGAGGGTATTATAAAGCCGCCGCGGAATGTTATAAGAACGGCGGCGACTCCCAAAACCTGGCCAAAGCCAGGGCCTATTATTTCGCCCAAATAGGCAATTACCACGAAGCAGCGGCCAATTTTGCCGGGATCGGGGAAATTGAAAAAGCGGCTTTAAATTATGAGAATGCCGGGGCGTATAAGGATGCCCTGGGTTTATGGGAGAAATTGAACCGGCAGGATAAAATAGTGGATTGTACTGCCGCCCTCCTGGGGAATGAAGGTAAATTCCGGGAGGCGGGGAACCTGTATTTAAAGACCGGGAATTATAACGCCGCCGTAGAGTATTTTAAAAAAGCAGGCAATGATAGGACCGTTGCAGAAATCTATCTAAACAATTTGAATAATATTGAATTGGCGGCCCAGTATTTTGAATACAGCCGCGATTACGACAATGCAGCGGCCCTTTACGCCAGGCTGGATATGTTTGATAAAGCCGCGGAACTCTATTTCCAGGCCAAGAAATACGTGGAGGCAGAAACTTTGTGGGAGAAAACCGGCAGCTCTAAAAACCTACTGGAATTGTACCGCCGCACCGGGAAGCATGATAAAATTTTCACTATCCACGAACAGGAAAACAACCTGGAAAAAGCATTGAAATACCTGGAGACGCTGAAAATTGATAAAAAGAAATTGCTGGAAGAGGGAGAAGAACTGTTTCAAGGCCGGCGCTATTTCCAGGCGTTAATCCGTTTCCTGGCGGTAGAGGAAGCAGAAGCAAAGTCAGTCAACAGAGATGGAACCGACGGGCCGGAAACCGACCAGGGAAACCCATCGACGCTGCCGGGGAAAATAGCCGAATGCTATTATCAATTGGGAAAACATGAATCTTCAATTCCTTATTATATTAATGCCGGGGATTTTTATTCCGCGGCGCGGGTTTATGATGAAACCGGGGATTATGAAAATGCTTTTGCCATGTATTTCGATTCCGCCCAGGATAAAGCCGATGGTTTCGCGATGGCCCGCCAAGCATTGAACAAAGTAACCAATACAGGATTTTTAAGGAAGCTTGCGCTCGGTTATTATTTTGACAGGGACTATGAGCGGGCGATGTTTCTATTTACCCGACTGGAAGGGTTTGCGCCCCTGGAGGGAATCTGTTACGCCCTGGCCGGGGAGAAACTAAAAGCTTTTGATAAATGGCAAGAATGTCGTTATTATGGGGAATTGACAACCATTGCCGAAGAGTGCTTGCAGAAAGATATAATCGATATAGGAGCACAATATTTCCTGGGACTTCCTTCCCGGGAGGATTCTTTTGAGCCCGATATTTTCAGCAAATCCCTCGAAAAGACCTGTATAGAAGATTTAATGAAGTCGTATTTTGGGGAGCATGTCTCATTTGGCAATAGGGAGATGAATTGGGATATTATCAAGACCCACAAGGAGGAAACACGAATATGGGGTTTTTTCATACTTAGGCATGATGTCTTTTTTAAGAATGCCAGTGCGGTTCAATTTTACCTGGCGTTTAATGGAGAATACAATGCTTTATTAATGTATTATATAGAGAAATTGAAGAGTTATCCCGAAAAAGCAAAAGATATCCTGCATGCCGTTTCGCATAATTCGGCATGTGGCGCCAATAACGATGAGTTCCAGGTGTTCCGGTTAACATTAAAGGATAAGGCGATGGGCCTGGATGATGATGACCGCCGGAACCTTGAGAGTTTTGCATCTAAAGTAGTCGTAAGAGAAAACAATTTCACGTTATTGGTAGAGGCGCCGGTATCTGAGGAAATTAAGAAAAAAGTTGACGATTGGGGTGAAGAGAGCGGTTTTGTTCATAAGAAGGATGATTATTTCCGGGAGCTCTTAGAGAAAATAACAATAAATTTGAAGTATTTACCAAAATAAGAACCCCCATGCTGGGGCACGAGGCGCCCGATCGGGGGGCTCTTTTCGAGAAAGCCGCCCCCCTACCCCCACAAAAGCTTTTGCTTTAAAATAGGGGTTACCGGATGAGAGGCTAAGATAATTAAAGAGGCGGGACCTTTAAAACCTGATATTTTTGAGACAGAATACGATACAAGTAAAAACCAGGCCAGGATTCCGTGCCCACATCGGTTATCCTTCGGACTTTAAAATTGTCAAATATCCCTTTGATCCCCGGGGTTTCTCTTTGCCAGGGTTCCACCGCTACATATACCGGTTTCCCCTCTTTCAACATATCTGAAACCAATAATAAGGAATTCATGTGAAAAGAACCGAACGACTCGATATTCGCATAAATGCGCAGCGGACCGCTGAAATCGCAACTGCCCACCAGGCTGCCGGGCACGATTTCTTTCGCGACCTTTTTACTGATGATGTAAAATAATTTCCCCTTCCCCTTATCCCAGAGTTCCAGGTAATGGTTCCCCCGGTAGATAAAATATATACCGGTAGACAATACTAATGCCACAACTAAGACCGTACCCGCATGTTTTAAAATGTGATTGTGCAATCGAAGGGCGGTTAAGATTCGTTTAAAGCCCAGGGCCGCCAGTAAGAAAAGGGCTGGGAAAGCGGGAAGAAGAAAACGCAGCCACCACCAAAAATCTACCAACGACGCCCAGAAACAGTAAAATAGTAAGAACACCAGGAACCAGGCGGCAAAGAAAAACGCATGTTTTTCTTTTTTCCACAGGGCAAAAAGGGCCAATAGTAACAGTAGGGGGGTAAATTGCACCAGGCCTTCCCAGGAGTAAAATCGCAGGTTCCTGGCGAAAATCGTGGTTGAAAGATTATGAGAAATATCCAGGTAGCCTGTTTTCCAGGGCGCCCCGTAAACCACCCAGTTATAGATCGCGTAAAGCGATGTTGCGGCGGCAAGCCAGGCGCCGTATTGAAAGCGCTGTTTAATATTAAGCTCTTTGTATGCAAAAGGTAGGAAAACCACGCAAAACAAAACATTGGTGGGGCGAACAGCCAGGGAGAAAGCCAGGGCCAATGCCGAGGGAATTAATTTCTTTGTTTTAAGCAGGTAAAAGGCCAATAAAATGAAAAACGTGGCCGGTAAGTCGCTCATCACATAGGTACTCCCATATACGGTCAGGGGGAAGAATCCCCACAACAAGGCAAAAAGGCCGGCAGTCCATTTATCATTACCGGTCAGGGTAAAAATAGTGAGAAACATTAAAATAACCGATATAACTCCCAGCATGGGGTTTACATAGAATTCCAGGCCAACAAACCCGGCAATGGCCATGAGAAGGGGAAATCCCGGGGGGTATTGCCCTACTACTTTCCCGTTAATGGCATAGAAACTCAGGGGCGCAATGGACGGGTATTTAGCGGCGGGAAGATCGGTTTCCAGGGACACGCGGCCGCTTTTCATCAGCAGGGATTGTTGGTAATACCCGTACCAGTCGGAGCCGCCTACGTATTTTTGAGTGAATGTCGAATATATATATAGTAATGCAATCAGCGCCGCGGCCGCGGCAGTATAAAACAAAATATTTTCCATTTTTTTAGAGATCAACTTTCCCTCCGGCGAAATTTTCTGTTTCTATTCTATTATCTGAATTCATTTCATATGCATTATACGGTATTTAGAAAAGGATATCAAGGGTTTCCAGGATTTTTTTGAGTCAAACGGGTCCTTGAAATTTCCTCGATTCTGCGCTATACTCCTATCCTGTCAAAAAACTCCAACGAACAGGAAACGGAAACCGAAATCTATTATGGAAACAAAATGAGAAAAAATATAATGTCTACAATGCGATTATTGGGCGCCGCTGCACTCGCAGCCCTTATAATTGCCCCCCTCAGCCTTTACCACGGCTGCAAAAAGAAAAACGCTGAACCCAACGTTGTTCTTATCGTTATAGATACATTAAGAGCGGATCATTTGCCCATTTACGGCTATGAAAAAAACACCGCGCCCTTTCTTTCTGAACTCGCTTCCCGCGGCGTGGTGTTTGAGAATACCTTCTCCCCCTCCTCCTGGACCGGGCCGGCTACCGCCTCTATTTTTACTTCCCTATACCCTTTCCAACACGGCGTCACCACGGGATTCTTTGCCGGTAAATTCTTTAATGTCGAAATTAACCGCATACCTGGAAGTATCGAAACCCTCCCTGAACTACTCAAAAAAGACGGTTATAAAACGTACGGCGTCGCAAATAATCCCAATATCTGCGATGAAGAAGGGTTTACCCAGGGTTTCGATAAATTCATGCTCTTCAAAGATGCCCATGAAAATAAGATGACCCTCCAACTGGAGAGTTGGAGCAGTGAAATCAAAGCGCAAAAAAAATATTTTTTGTATATCCATTACAATGACTGCCATGTTCCATATCGCCCCAGGAAACCCTGGTACGAAAAAAAGGAAGAGAAGCGTGAGGATATTATCGCCCGCTATGACAGCGAAATTAGTTACGTGGACGAAAAAATAAAAAAGATGTATGAACGATTCGGCTGGGATAAGAATACACTTCTCATCATTGTTGCCGACCACGGGGAAGAATTCTGGGAGCACAACCGAACCGGCCATGGGAAGAACTTGTATGGGGAAGTGATCCGAGTTCCCATGCTGTTCTATTTCCCCGGCGAAGACAATGCAAAAAAAAGAATAAAAATAAACGCCAGCAATATGGATATCTTACCCACAGTCCGAAATTACCTGGGTATTAAAAATACTCAAGTGGAAGAAGGAATTGACTTACTGCCCCTGGTTTACGGCGAAGGAAACAATACCCAGGCAGGCGATCGCTATATTTTTTCCCATCTCTTAAAGCACAACCGGGAACAGGATGGTCCCCTGGGATATCATAAAGCCACGATTTATCAAGATTGGAAATATATTTTCGTGGATAAGTTTCAAAAAGAGTATCGCCGCGAACTTTTCAATATGAAAGAAGACCCCAGGGAAAAAAACAATGTCTATAAAACCAACTTGCCCATGGCCAACATGTTGTTTGCCAGGTTCACGGAATTTGAAAAGAAATGCAAAAAATTCCCCCAGGAAACCCAAAAGATCGAACTGGACAAGAAGAAGATGGAGGAATTAAAGACGCTGGGGTATGTTCGATAAAAAAAACTCCGGTGACCAGGGGGCTCTTTTGAAAAACCGCCCCCTGGACCCCCATAAAACTT
>JAUPLE010000413.1 GCA_030837085.1 Acidobacteriota bacterium
CATTTGTTATCTCATGCCTCCGAAGATATGCCGGGTACGGTGTATCGATATAACGGGGATCGATTTGCATTACTGGACCGGGTGATTGAAAGAGCATCGGGAAAATCGTTCAGGGAGATCCTGATCGAAAATATATTGGAACCTCTTCACCTGACCGGTATGGCGCCCTATAAGACCGGGAATACTGCCGACGACAGCCAGTTTGCCCAGGTTTATGAAAAATTAACCAAACCCTATGGCCTGGATAACAATGGCCGGTTCGTCAAAGGGCGATATCATGATTTTTTTTGTTGTTCCGCGGGAATCATCGCCACGGTACCGGATATGGCCAAATATGATATTGCCATCTCCCAGGGAAAACTCCTCCGTCCCGAAACACAGGAAATGGCCTTTACTCCCTTTGTTTCACATGCCGGGAAGATTTTTCCTTACGGACTCGGTTGGTTCACCCAGGAATACCACGGAGTTCGGTTGATATGGCATTTTGGTTATTACCCCCCCCGCATTTCCAAGTTGATCTTAAAAGTTCCCGATGAAAGAATGACATTAATCGTGTTTGCCAATACCGATGCATTAAGTCGCCCATTTCCTCTTGGCGACGGCGATGTACTCACATCCCCCGCGGCGGTGGCTTTTTTCAGGATGTTCATTTATCCCCGAAAAACCGGCAAAGACCTGGCGGCGATAAACTGGAAATCCAGTCCCGATACGATTAGCCTCCGGCTGCATGAACAGGACGATGAAAATGCAATTGGCCTGTATAAAAAAGAATTGAAGGCGTATTGGCGTATGTTTAATGCCATGGGGCAGAAGGAAATAGCAGCCGGGCTGTTGAAGGTTTATGCGGATTTCTTTTCAAAGAAGAAGCCGTCCGGATATCAAGACCTACCGGTTATTGCTGAGATCAACGATGTCGGCGATAATGAATACCGGGTGGCCCAATTCACATTGACGGAAAATACACCGGTACGGATTTACGGGATCGGAGGCGGCAATCCCCCGGGGATGTTTGATTTCGGCGGCATAGAGAATACGGATACCGGGAAACTTGTTTGGCTGATGACTTTCGGCGAAACCGTCCACGCCGGCGGTTCCGTGTCGAATCGCCTCGTAGACAAGGAAATCTCGCTTCCGCCGGGAACTTACCGGCTGCACTTTAAAACAGATGCAATTCATTCCTTGGCGGGCTGGACAGCGCTTCCGCCGGATCATTCTTTTTGGGGAATTTCCCTTTATGACGAGAGACCGGTGGGATCAAAAATCATCTCTCCCGATAAAATTACGCCTTACCAAAAGCTGCTGGATTCAGCGATTACCGGGCAGCAGCAGGAGCCGATGGTAGATCCTGTCATGAAAGGAATCATGATTAGTTATGCCGTGATTTTCCTCCTGGCGATGATATTATGGCCGGTGGGCGCGGTGATACGTTTCGTTAAAAGCCGCAAATCAAAGACAACCAAAATTCCAGTGAGACTGAGCAAGCTGTCGGCGATAGGGACATGGATCGGGTGGCTGAATGCAGTATTGGGTCTTTTTTATGTGATGGTAGCGGTCGTTAAAGGAGCCCTGGAATATCTTTTAATAAATGGTTTTTACGACACTCAAGTTGTTGTGAAATGGATATTCATGATTGTGCCCTTAGCCTTTGCCGTTCTTTCAATTTTTCTTATCGGGTTCACTTTCCTGGCATGGAGAAATAGAATGCGATCGTTTGTAGGGCGATGGTTTTACACGTTGTTTACCGTGGTTTCAATCGTCTTTGTGCTGGTTTGTCGTCATTACTATCTCCTGCTGTTCAGGTAGATTTAATAATCGTCAAAGGTGAAACATGAAAACACTAAAAATTTTTCTTATTATACCAGGGCTTATCTTCTCAATAATAATTTCACGACCCGCTTTCCCAGTGGATCAGGTCCTCATTGTCGCCGATACCAACCGGGATGGGAAAGTCAGTTTTGACGATGATATGGAAGGAAGAAACCAATGGTCGGAATCCAGGGGCGCGATATTTATGTTCAACAATGACAGCGACCAAAATACGGGTAACCCGGACCATGCGGATAAAGTCATCGATGGGACCGAAGACTTAAAAGACCTGGCTGTATTATTGATAAAACAAACGCCGAACTTAGACAAAAACAGCAAGCTCTACATGACGATCTCCACGCCGGCGCGGCCCTATGTCCAATTATTCTACAAGTCCGGTAACGATTACTTATTTATCCGGGAAAAAGAAAAACAAGAGCTGCCGGTTCAATTATTACAAAATCAAGACCTGGAATTACGAATCGAAGCCAATTCCTATCCTTGTCCCGGATGGGATGGGGAAGTTACCGTGACCGCCAGGTTGAAAACCGGGGGAAAAGTTTCCACTGATTCCGTCCGCTTGAGGGTGGCGCCATTTATCATGTTATCGGCCCTACAGGAAGCCCAACGTTTATATGTCCGTGAGTTTCCCGGCAAGAACGAAGCTTTTATTAAAGGATTGACATATGTAACCAAATTGTTGGCAGTCGAGCTAAGGACCATTCCCGCCGGAACTTATGATGCCTGGAATATCTGGCTGCAAGATGTGATGGAAATCGGTTATTCGCAAACCCCGGCGCAGTGCAATCATGTGGTACTGAAAGCCAACCGGGGGAAATCTTTGGACGAGATGCCGCGGCAGAAAATATTAGGCCCGGATCACGGGTGGTTTAAAATAGGAGAATTTATTCCCGCGACGGGAAAAGGCCGGGGCGGGGATTCCTGGCTGGATTGGTACGGGAACCTGGAAGTCACGCCGCCGCTGCCGGGAAAACCCTTTGGCCGGATTTTCCATGGCTATAACCGGACCACCGGCAA
>JAUPLE010000414.1 GCA_030837085.1 Acidobacteriota bacterium
AGTAATTTGATGCCCCAATGATTGCATACGTACGCCCTGGCATCTCCCACGTGCCCCAGGTGCAGGACATTCCCCTTGATGAAAGACACTACGATGGTACAGCCCATACCTTCATAATTACGGCTGCCTTTTGCCATACGGAGAATCTCACGATGGGCATTTAATAGACTGTCAATTATCGCCTCCTGGATTTTCTCATCATCGTCCTGGATTTTCGCTAGTAATTGGGGGCTGAAATAAGTGTCCACCATCTGGGAAGCGTTCAGGCTGGCGATATCGCCGGCATTGTGTCCCCCCATCCCATCGGCCACGATAAAAAGACATTTCTCCGGTACAATACGGAAATAATCTTCATTATCAGAACGCTCTTTTCCTACATCCGAAGCGCCATAAACTGATTTTGTCCAACTTTTTCCACCCGGAAGACCGATAAATTTGTTTAAAAATTTCATCGTGATTTATCTCGCACCTGTAACTCTCGTCAACCTGGCCCTGTATCTATTAAATTTCATCATAATTCCGATGTTTACTCCTGTTTACTCCGTTTTCCCTGAAATTTTAGAATCCATTTTACAAAAGAATGAAAAAGATGTCAATAAGCGGGGCGCTTCGCTGTAAAATTTTCATTATTGAAAAAAAAATCATAAGAGACTATAATACCCCAATAATAAATAGGAGGCAGTAATGAGTAAAGAAGACCATGATATCAGGGACACTTATGAATGGCGTAATGCGCAAGATTTGTTTAAACGGATTAATGCCAAACGCCCGCTCTTTTCCATAATAGTCAATGGCCCCACCCCAGGGGCTTCATGGCTGGCAATCGACTATATTTTGAGGGATATCCTGGAAAGATGCCCACAATTTTTCCCGGCCTTGTTCCAACGGGGAGAATACCTATTGCGAATCGGAAAAACCGTTGAAGGCGAAGAATTGATCGAGAAAGCCTTTAACAATGTCTTTGATATTCTCGAAGATGAAGAGGAATTCAGCGAAACCATTTCCCAGGGGACGGAAAACCTGGCGGAACTTTTACGATACGACCTGGCAGCCAAATACATGGAGATGGCAACCCGGTTATTCCCGGACAATGCGGCTTTTTATGATTACCGGGCTTTCTACCTTCTGCAGCTCCCGGGAATAGATAGAAGTAGTGTATTGAATATTCAGCAAAAAGCCCTGGATATCGAGCCGGACAATGAATCCTTTATAAACAACCTGGGTTGGATATACTTGATGATGGAAAATTATGAGGAAGCCGAGGAGTATTTCCGGCAGGCCATTGATTACAGCAGCGAAAGCACCGCTGTTGAGAACCTGGAAACAGCCGAATATATGAAAGAGCGCAGGATGACCTATTTCCAGTATTTGCTGCGCCCAACCGACAGGGACCAACTGGATGATCTGCAAAAGAGCGTGGATTTTGATGAGGTTGCCAGGATGTGCAAGGCGTATAATTCCGATAAAATCGAGGCGTTTAAAATCCACCATCTGCAAAAAAACTCCTTACGCCCCCATGAAATACTGGATAATCTCTATCCCTTAAAAGAGTTTTTAACAATGACCGAAGAATCCATGGAAGCCGGGGAAGGAATTTTTCATTTCGAAAATATCGATGATTTCCTTGAATATTCAGATTATTTCATTTCCCAATTTTCCAACGAGGATGATATGGCGGATCACCCATTGCCGGATACTTCTTTAGAGTCATTAGCCGTTTTTTACGATTTCTTACAGGAGATGAATGTTGTTGTCGCCAGTCAATACACACGAGCAATGGGGCGTATAAACCTGTTAAAATCCGTGACGCGAATGCCCCCCATGCCGGGCGTTTCCTGGGAGGAAATCGACCGGGGGCTGGAAGAACTGATAGGGGAAGCACCACGGTATTACCCGGTATTATTTAAATGGGGAGAATATATGCTGGGCATAGGCAGGAATCCCGAAGGCGAAAAATTCATTGAAAAAGCTTTCGACGCTGTCATCGATGTTTTCACAAAAGAAGAATATAGAGACGAAGAAGAGGAATACGATGATGAAGTGGAGCAAGAAACTCTCCAGGAAATCTTCATCCGGAAAACAGGGGACCTGGAAGAGATCTTAAGATACGACCTGGCAGCCAAATACATGGAAAAAGCAACCCGGTTGTTCCCGGATGAAGCCATTTTTTATGATATTCTAGCTTCTAATCTACTGCAAACGCCGGGCAGTGATGAAAAACGTATCATCGAGATTCAACAAAAGGCGTTGGCATTAGAACCGGACAACGATTCCTTTCTAAACGACATGGGCTGGATATACTTGATGAGGGGACATTACGAACAGGCCGATGAATATTTCCGGCAAGCCAGCGATTTAAATAACGAAAACACCGACGCCGTGGAGAACCTGGAAATGGTTGAATATATGGAAGATCATAAAATGACATATCTCCAGTTCTTACTTCATGCGGAACCGGAAGGAATCCTGGAATCTCCCGATGCCGAGGCCGTCGCGGAGTTTGATGAAGTTTCAAACTCAATTGAGAAAGCCAACGCCGACAAACTCGAAGCATTCGAAATGTTCCATTTGCAAAAAAGGGCTCTCGCCCCTCATGAGATACTCAATATCCTAAAACCCCTGGAGACGTTTCTGGAAATAATATATGAAGTGCTGGAAGATGAGGCCTATTTCTTTTTTGAGAACATCGATCTTCTCCTGGAAAAA
>JAUPLE010000415.1 GCA_030837085.1 Acidobacteriota bacterium
GAAGCCACGTACCTGGACTTGAGGCGCTGGATATTATACAACTCGACAAATTTGCGGTTGTCGTCATTGGGCGTGTAAGCCATGAACTCTTGTTCCGCCTGCTCGCCCAGGTTCCGGGTGTCCACCAGGAATAAAACCCGTTTGGCCTTGCAAAATTTTAGCAGCCGGTAAATGGCAGTGATTGCGGTAAACGTTTTACCGGACCCGGTGGCCATTTGAATCAAAGCGTGCGGTCTGTTTTCTTTAAAGGATTTTTCAAGATCATTAATCGCTTTGACCTGGCATTTGCGTAAACCCTGTTCGGGTAAAGCAGGCAGGTCCGATAAACGCGCCCGCAGGGTTTTTTCGTTTTTTAACCATTCCTGTAACGTGTCCGGTTGGTGAAATGAAAAAACTTCCCTTGATCTCGGCTTGGGGTCGCGATAATCGGTAAACCGGGTAATGACGCCCGTACTTTCATAAACAAGCGGCAGGGGCGCATTATTTAAGTATTTCAATTTGCCGTCCGCATAGGATTTGGCTTGCTCCGCTGCCGTAGTTAAATGGATGCCTTCGGATTCCTTTTTCGCTTCAATGACGCCGATGGGGTAACGATCAAGAAACAACACATAATCAGCGGGTCCGCTGTCGGTGGGGTATTCGCGAACCGCGACCGCACAATCAGGAGCAAGTTTAATCTTGTTCCTATCCTGGATAAGCCAACCGGCCTGTTCCAGTTGATCGTCGATGTTATCACGGGCAATTTGTTCGGGAGTTTTATTCATTAGAATGTTCTCTCTTTGTTAATCATATGGATATAGCACATTATTGCCAAAAAATCAAATGAATAAAAAATCTTAAGCGATAGCCACAGATTTTTATTAAAAACCGCCCGCGTTTGTCTCTGCTCCAGTATTTATTGATTCCAGAAAAATGGTATTGCGATGACCTGGATGACGCCATAATTACAGCCACTGGAAAATTATTTTGATCTCCTTTGATCGTTCCTTATTTTAGATTTGACCCACATGATTTTTATCTGGTTTTCAACTGCCTCAAACTCAGGGTCACCAGTGATCAATTCCCCCTTACGCCTGATGGCTAACGCAGCAGCAAAACAATCAGCGTAAGACATCTTATTAGAGGCTTTCAATTTCGCCGCTTCACGGGTCAATTGCCAGTCAACTTCAATAATTTCTATGGGAAGGCTTTGAACAATCTCCTCGACTTCCAGGGCTTTTTTTTCACCGCATTCACGCAGTATGATGTAAAACACTTCCCCTAAGTTAACAGCCGTTATTAATAAATAATCGTCGCTTTCCACAGCGGAGGCAAAAAGGGCTGCAATTTTTTCATATCCAGGCTCTTTTTCAAAAAATACCATTAATGCATGAGCATCCAGGATTCGCTTCATCGGGCTCAGGCCTCTTTTTCTTTTTCCTTTTTACGTTCTTCGAGGAGCATCCTGGATAACTTTCCTTTGGTTGGCAGTATCCCGGGAATCCCTGCCAAATATTCTGATTTAACCGATTTTAAAATGATTTCGTCATTTCTTGCTTCTACGTACAACCTGGTCCCCTTTTTGATATTAAGCTTTTGGCGAATCATTACAGGAATTGCTACCTGGCCCCTGGATGTCATAATTGTGGTATTCATTTTAATTTTCCTCCGGTCCTTATAATCTATAACATACTTTTCCCCTTATGTCAAATTTGCTGTTTAAGAGGTTATTTTCTCACTAAAACTGAAAATGGCAAGCCGCGCCAGGAATTTTTGACAAAACACCGCGTATTTTCATCCCGAACCGGGGAATTTGTATCCAGCCCAATTATTTTGCCTCCGTATCTCGTGCACTTCTCTAAAACCTCGTGCATTTGCCAAAAACCTCGTGCATTTGAAAAAAATCCCGTGGATTTCGCTCCGTACCAGTATTTATTGATATTTCCGGGAAAAGGACCGGGAATTTGCCCGTCCCTGAATTTTTGTTAGGAAAGCAAACTCAACTCCTGTAACGACAGCCAAAACAGACCTCTTTACTTGCCAATTCATGATCTTACTCCCCCTTTCCAGGTCAAAAATTTGCTTTTTTCTAAAAAAAAGGATAAAATGCAGTCTCAAGTAAGTTATCTAAAATTTTCTAAAGGAAGTAATTGAACATGAAAAGTATGATTAAAGAATTATTGAAGTTAAGAGAAGAAAAAGACGCCGCCGGCGGCCTGGACAAACAGAAAAAGAGAAACGATGAAGGCAGAATGACCGCACGGCAGCGAATTGAATACCTCTTCGATCCCGGCACTTTTGTCGAACTCCAGGGCTTTATTGTTCACCGCTCCAGCACTTTCGGGCTGGAAAAGAAGAAATTTTTCGGCGACGGCGTTATCACCGGGTTCGGTAAAGTTCATGATAAAACAGTGTATATTTTTTCCCAGGATTTCACGGTGTTAGGCGGCTCCCTCGGGGAAATGCACGCTAAGAAAATCGTCAACGTACAGGACCTGGCTCTAAAAGCTGGCGCACCACTGGTAGGCATTAATGATTCCGGCGGCGCACGCATTCAGGAAGGCATCAGCAGCCTGGCCGGCTACGGCGATATCTTTTATAGAAACACCATCGCTTCGGGCGTAATCCCCCAGATTTCCGTCATTATGGGACCCTGCGCCGGCGGCGCCGTCTATTCCCCCGGTATTACGGATTTCGTGTTCCAGGTGGCCAAAACCGCCCACTTGTTCGTCACCGGACCGGAAGTCATCAAAGCCGTCAACAAAGAAGAAGTCACCTTCGATGACCTGGGCGGGTCGGACATGCATTCCTCTATCTCCGGCGTTACCCACTTCGTGGGCAGCGACGAACGCAATACCCTGGATATGGTTAAAGAATTACTCAGCTATATCCCCTCCTCCAACGTTGAATCCCCACCTTTTGAAGAAACCAACGATCCCTACGACCGTATGGAAGATAAACTGAACGAAATCGTCCCCACCAACCCTAATAAACCTTACGAGATGAAAGAATTGATTACCTTGATTGTCGATAACGGTAAATTCTTTGAAGTTCATAAGAATTATGCCCAGAACCTGGTAGTGGGATTCTCCAGGATGGGCGGCAGAACCGTGGGTATTGTTGCCAATAATCCCGCGGTCCTGGCCGGCACCCTGGACGTCCACGCCTCCATAAAGGGCGCCCGCTTTATCCGTTTCTGCGACGCCTTTAACATTCCCCTCATCAGCCTGGTGGATGTTCCCGGCTACTTGCCCGGCAGGGACCAGGAAGAATTGGGAATTATCAAACACGGCGCTAAATTGCTTTACGCTTATTCCGAAGCCACGGTTCCCAAATTAACCGTAACCACCCGGAAATCCTACGGCGGCGCCCATATTGTTATGAGTTCAAAATACCTCGGCGCTGATGTGGTGTTTGCCTGGCCCACCGCGGAAATCGCTGTCATGGGCCCCCAGGGCGCAATAAACGTTATCTTCAGGAAAGATATCTCCGAGGCGGAACAGCCGGAAACCCTAAGAGAACGCCTGATCCAGGATTATAAAGACAAATTCGCCAACCCCAAACTGCCGGCCGCACTGGGCTATATCGACGATATTATCATGCCCACGGAAACACGGCCGCTCTTGATCCGCGCCCTGGAATCCCTGGAACATAAGTCAATGAAAAATCCGCCCAAGAAACACGGCAATATCCCATTGTAATCACGCGAGGAGAAAACAATGAAAAAAAAGATACTTATTCCCAACAGGGGTATCATTGCACTGGATATCATCGATTCCTTTAAGAGCCTCGGTTTCGAAACCATCCTGCTCCATTCCCCGGAGGATGCCCAAACATTACCCGTCAAATTGGCAGACCGCAGTTACAAATTTTTCTCCTCCCGCCTGGAGGACAGCTATGAAGACATGGAATCCATTATCGATAAAGCCATCGAATTAAAAGTGGATTACATCCACCCCGGTTATGGATTCCTGGCGGAAGAGCCGGAGTTTTCCAGGGCCTGTATTCAAAATAATATCGGCTTCGTCGGACCTGAACCCCAGATACTGGAAGTGGTAAAAAATAAAATACAATTGAAAGAACTGGCCGCCGGACTGGGAATTAAAACCCTGCCCTGGTTTGGTCCTATCAAGCGCCCACTGGATTTCGATTCCGTACCCAATGATCTCAAGTTCCCCGCCATTGTGAAACCCATTAAAGGTTCCGGCGGCAGGGGCATAAAAGTAGTCGAATACAAAAAAGATGCCCAGGAGCAGATCAACGAAATGCTCAAACGGGAACGATACCAGAAAGAGGGACTCTTTATCGAAGAATATTTCCCTTTCGGACATCATATCGAGATTCCTTTTTTCCGGGATATCAGGAGCAACATCCTCTTCCTTCCTGAAATCGAATCCTCTATCCAGCGCCGGTTCCAGAAGATATTCCAGGAATCCCCTTCCGTGAATATTTCGGAAGAATTGAGGCAATCCCTATACCGTGATTCGCAAAAATTAATCGAAAAAATCGATTACATCGGGTTGGGCTATGTTGAATTCATTGTCGTCGATGGTCAAGCGTTTTTCTCCGAAATAAACCCCTCCTACCAGATCAATGCCTTAATACCCGAAATCCATATCACCGCGAATTTCCTGAAAAAACAATTCGCCATTACCACCGGTGAACTGCTGCACAACGTAGAAGGAGTGAAAATCGTAAAACCTGTATACAGCGTGATGCTGGTATCGTTGATGGCGGAAAATCCTTTTGACATTTTCAGACCTTCCTCCGGGACAGTGACCGAGTTTTATAGTTATTCCACCATACGGAATATGTTCAAGACCGATCTTTATACCGGGGCGAGGATGTCGCCGCTGTACGACCCCGCGGTGGGGAAGATTTGCACTTTCTCAGGCCGGCGGGCGAATACGATTAACGACATGAAGAACTTCCTGAACAATATTATCATCAGCGGCATACGGACCAATCTCCCGTTTCTGCGGCACCTGCTGGAGAGTAAAGCGTTGGCCCGGGGCGAAACCATCATTGATTTCCTGAGCCTCAAATACGACTTTGCCACCCGCAAAAAGAGTGAAGAAGATATCTATATCGCCGGCGCCCTGTTGTCCGCTGCTTTTCACCTGGAAAACAGGGAGAAAAATTACAAGGCCAGGCTGGAAAAAATGAAACAGCCCGGGTTCTTTACGCGGCTGTTTAACCGCATGTGATGCAAGAGGTGAACGATGAAATACAAATTTCAAGTTGAGAATAAACCCATTGAAGTTGAAATAACCAACAGTGCGACGTTTCATTCGGAAACCAGCCTGAAAATAGGCCAGGCCAGTTATAATGTGAGTGTGGCTGATATACGGAACAATGAAGTTACCTCGTTTATGTTGAACAATAAACTCCACCAGGTGGAATTGGAAAAAGACAGCGACGGTTATCCTACGGGTATTTATGTGAACGGGGAATATTATTCGGCCTCTTTGCTGAAGATAGACCGGTTGTTTTATTATAAAGAGAAACCCCTGGCATCTTCAAAGTCGGGGGTGGTAAAGAGTTTTATTCCCGGCAGCATCAAAAAGATCTTTTTCAGGGTAAACGATAAGGTAAATGAAGGACAGATCGTATTAATTCATGAGGCCATGAAAATGGAAAACGAAATCCGGGCGCCCCGGTCGGGCCGTATCAAATTTATCGGCATAAACGAAGGTGATAATATCCTGGCCAATCACTTACTTTTCGAAATCGAATAGAATAGAAACTCGTTTATTTGCTTAGCGTCTGTTTCATTTCCCTGGACAATGAAAATATACGGACCGTTGTTCTTTATATAAGATAACCTTCCTTTTCCATCCACCAGGGAGAAAGTCAATCCTACCGTACTTCCCTGGAGTTCGACATATTTAAAACGCGGATTTTGGCGAAGTTCCTTCTTGCCGTTTTCAAACCATTTCAGGCTCTCCGCCGCATTTTCATATTTAAATACAAATAGCCTGGCGATCCCATAATCACCCATTACCCCTTGCCGCAAACCGAAAATATTCCTGGAATCAAATTCATATTGATTAAACAAGGCCAGGTTTCCCTTCAAATATTTAATAAACTTGAGTTTCATGCGATCCTGATATTCGCTGGGGAGTAAATGAACCAGTGGGGGTTGTGATGCAGGTCCGGTGGATTTAATTTTAGACATGACCACCTTTGCCGCTTCAACAATGCCGGTCAACGTATCTTTTCCCGCGTCAAATCCCGTTACCGTCACCAGGAAATTTCCCTTCCAGGCGTTCAGGTAATAATCCTCCAATAAACCCGCATCCCCCACGTCAAGGGGTTGACCTTTGCCGGCAATTTTAAAAGTATAGATGCCGTAAGCTGCTTCCGGGTCCAGCATTTCATAAATTTCCAGGTTGAAACCGTTTCCCGGTCTGCCGTTTTTCATTTTAAAGCCCTGGGCAATGGCCTGTTTAAAACCATATTCGTGGTAGACTTCGGCTCCGCCGTCGATCAGTAAAAAGAGGTCATCGCCTTTCACATATTGCGGTTCGCCCGAGGGTTCCCATTCTTTCAAATCCCCTGGCTGAGGAAGATACGATTCCATTTCTCCCAGGAGAAAAGCGCCCAACATTATCATTAAAAAAAGAGAAAAGATTGTTCGTTTCATGTTTTTTTCTTGCCAGGGGGGCTTTTTTCGAGAAAACAGCCCCCCTGGACCCCCTGAAAAAGCTTTTGTTAAAGTCACTGGGGACCCCTAATAAAAAATTTTTGCGGGGTGCAGGGGCGGTTTTTATAAAAAGAGCCCCTGCTTATATTTTCAGCTCTTTTAGGTTCAACTTCTTTAAATCCATTTCACCCAATCCGTGTTCATAAGACGCCGTGATTGAGAAAATATCTTTCGCTTCCAAGCCCCACAACGTGCAGCAATAAGAATCGAGCGCCACTCGATCTACGCCCGCCACCACTTTCTGTGGTTTCAGCAAAACACCCGGGCCAAAAGGGCCATTGGTGGTAATAAATTCCGTCGCATCCACGATGCACAAATTCGGCTTAATAATCGTGTTCAAATCCGCGATGCATTGATCCAGGTAGTGGATATCATTAACATCCGTTGTCCAATTGGGTTTATGAAAACTACGGTTATTCAGCGGCGAATTTAGCCCCATCAAGCTCTTCAAAGTACCCGTGAACTTATTTCCCGCATGATCTTTACATATAGGCACATCCAGGAGAACATCATAACTGAAGAATTCATTCATAATCCGGGCCTCTTTCAAACTCTTGCCCTTTGGAACCGGTACAGGTTTAAACAAGTCTTCATTTTTCAGGTCTGTAAGGACCAGTTTAATACCTTCTTCATCCACCACCTTTTTCAAACCCGTCGGTTCCCAGCATTTATCTACCGGCATGTAACTGATACAAGCAATTTCCTTAGCGCCCGCTTGTTTGCACAACTTAATGGCGGCTCGGAGCACTTCCGGGCTCGTAAAAGCGCCCGGGTTGTTTCGTTGAGGATTTGCCAGGATCGCCACTTTCGAATTCTTAGGGACAAAGGATTCAATACCGCCCAGTTGTTCAACTGCTTTCATTGCGGCATCGAAATAATTTTGTCCTTGTACCACCGAGACATCCACTTTTGTTTTTATTGGAGACGGGGTTTTACTAGCGAACAGGTTGCCGACTGTCAGGGTTCCAACGCCGACGGCGCCGACAGCGGCGCTGTGTTTAATAAACTCACGACGACTAATACGTTTTGCCATAAATCACCTCCACTCCTTTTATAACAAATTAATAAAAAATAATCAACCCTTCTTCGAGGGGGTGCGTTTTGCAAGCTTCTGAACTTTTGTGGTAAAATGAGTCCTTATGAAAAAGATTGAATTAATTTCTGTCGGCGAGTTGAAATTCAAAGAGTTAAAAGAATTGGAAAAGCTCTATGAACAGAAAATAAACCATTTCGTATCATTTTCCTCCCGGAGTTTGAAGGATGTGAAAATCCAGGATGAAGAGCAAAAAAAGAAAAAAGAAGGTGAAATGATGATTCAATTGCTGGAGCCGAAAGATTTTGTTATTGCGCTGGACCAGTACGGGAAGAAAATGGACTCCCTAAAATTTGCCGGTTTTCTATCGGATTAACTTTCTTATGGGCCGGGCAGGGTGGTTTTTTTAATATGGGGGCATGCCGGGCTTTCCGGGTCGCTTGACACGCGTATTGATTTTAAGCTATCTTTCTCAGATATGACGTTTGGCCATGATGTATTCCGAGTTCTTTTCCTGGAGCAATTGTACAGGGCTTTTACAATTATAAAAGGCATTAAATACCACCGGTAAGCGAAAAGGGAGTTGAATAAACTTTCGTAATGTGATAAATTATGAGCCTGGAAAATCCATGAAAAAATTTGATGAAAATATGAAAAAGAAAGTCCTCAAGGCCGCCAGGATTGTGGGCTATGCTTTCTTTTACTTACTGGTATTCATTGCCTCTATATTCTTTACCATGAGCGCCCTCATAAAAAGCGTGGAAATCAACGCGCCGGACTTAAGAGGAAAAAGCCTGAACCAGGCCTACCAAATCGCCGCTGAAAACGGCCTCTACCTGAAAAAAGAAATGGGCAACTACGGCAAACAATTTAAACCCCTCACCGTTATCAACCAATTCCCCGCCCCAGGCGTCCAGGTAAAAGAAAAATCCTTTATCAAAGTCTTTGTAACCTCCGAAGTAGTGGAAATCGTGATGCCCGAGCTGGTCGGCTACAGCCTGAAAGAAAGCGAAACCCTTCTAAAAGACAATAATTTTAAAAAACGATTTGTTTCTTATATAGATGCCAATGATGTACCGGTAGATTTTGTGATCTCCCAGTCCATCCCGGCCGGCGCCAGGGCGCCCGAAGATTCCGAAGTGGATATCCTGGTGAGCCGGGGCAGACGAAACCCTTCCTATATTATGCCGGATGTCATCGGCAAACGAGTGGGACCTGTTGAACAATTCTTTATCGCCAATGGCTTAAGAATCGCTGAAAAAGTCATGGTTTCATACCCGGTTCAACCCGGCATTATCGTTGGCCAAAACCCCTCATCCGGTTTCGAGATCAATGAAAAAGCCAGGATACGCGTCGAGGTGAGCGAGTGACGCAAAACAACTCGATACACCCCGTGTTTCCCTCGATCCTTTCCACCAATTTTTTCGACCTCCAGGAAAAATTAACAACCTTTGCCGGCCATAACATCGATTTCATCCACCTGGACGTCATGGACGGCCATTTCGTCGATAACATTTCCTTCGGACCTTCCGCTTCCAAAGCCATCAAGTCCAGGTTCAACTTCAAAATCGACGCCCACCTCATGGTCACTAACCCCGGCAAAATGATTCCCCAATTCATCGCCGCCGGTTCTGACTGGGTTTCCTTCCACCTCGAAACCCACGAGGATATAAAAGAAAATATTTCCCTCATCGCCGGGCAGGGAAAGAAACCCGGGCTGGTACTAAACCCGGATACACCTGTGGAAAACGTCTTCCCCTTCCTGGATGATATCCATTACGTTCTTTTAATGAGCGTCTTCCCCGGCCGCGGCGGGCAAAAATTTATCCCAACCACTATCGAGCGCGTCACCCAACTGAAAAAGGAAATAAAAACAAGAAACTCTACCTGCCTGATCCAGGTGGACGGCGGGATTAATACCGACAATATCCCGGACCTGCAAAAAGCCGGCGCCGATCTTTTTGTGATAGGGACCTTCCTCTACAATTCCGCCAATACAGCCAATACATTAATGGAAATCCTAAATAAAATAAATGGAGCTAAACGATGATTGATGATGTGAAGATTAAGTATAAAAAAAAGAATATGTTCCTGTGGACCGCCGTGATTTTAATAATGACGGTTTTATTAGTCGGTTTCAGCGGGTGTAAATCAAAGAAAAAAGTCGTACTGAAACCCGGGGAAGTAACCTCTGCCAAAGATATTTACGAGAAAGCCAAAGCCAGGATAAAGAAAGACCCTGAAAAAGCCCGGTTATTATTTAAAGAAATCATACATATATACCCGGACAGCACTTATGCCCAGAGGGCAAAAGTCGGGATTGCGGATTCCTATTTCAGGCAAAAAGATGCAGGTTCGCTGATAATGGCTGCCAATGAATACCAGGAATACGTCAATTTATATCCCAATTCCCCGGACGCCGTGTACGCCAAGTACCAGGCCGCCATGTGTTACTATAAACAGCAAAGAAAGCCGGGACGGGACCAGGAGAACACCCATAAAGCCATCCAGGCGTTTGAATCCATGGTCAAGATGTTCCCGGCTACCGAGGAGGCCAAAGACGCCAGGCAAAAGATTGCCCTAGCCCGGCAGACTCTGGCCTCCCACTATTATACAATCGGGCACACCAATTTATGGATGGGCGCCGTGCGCGGCGCGCTTGCCCGCTTCAAACAGGTCATAGACGAGTACCCCGAGTTCAAATCCAATGACGCCTTGTTCTATAACACCGGGAAAGCCTATTTTATGATGAGGGATTACGACTCCGCCACCTCCTTTTTCCAACGCGTGATCACTGACTTTCCTAAATCCAAATTCTTTAAAAAATCCAGGAAAATGCTCGAAAAAGTAGCCCAGGCTAAAGCCAAACCTTCAACCATACCCCCAATGAAACTCGATCCCACAGCGAAAACGGAAGGTGCTGAGAAACAATAAAGATATCCCAGAAAAGCCGGGCGTCTACCTTTTTAAGTCCGGTAAAAAAGTTCTCTATATCGGCAAGGCTAAGAATCTAAAAAAAAGAGTAAGCCAATATTTTCAGGGCCGGGACCACCTGGTGGTAGGCAACCTCCTGGAGCAGGCGGATGACATCGAATTTATCGTCACCGAAGCCGAAACCGATGCGCTGCACCTCGAATACAATCTCATTCACACCTACCAACCGCCCTTTAACGTGCGGCTCAAAGATGATAAAAGTTTCCCCCTTATAGAGATTTCGCTTACAGATTCCTTCCCCGGCATATATTACAC
>JAUPLE010000041.1 GCA_030837085.1 Acidobacteriota bacterium
AATCATCGAAGAGATTCCTTTTCAAGAACTGGAAATGGTGATAAATGATCTGTATTAGTATTGCCGGTATTAGTTTCGAAAGGTGCCGGGAGGCATTGGCAGATGCTGAAATGGCCGAAATACGCCTGGATCGTTTGGATTTTTCACTGCCGCAGGTGCGGGAAATTTTTTCAATACACCCCCGGATGATTGCCACTTGCAGACCCGGTAATATCAGCGAAGCGGAACGAACCGAACTTTTGCTGGCTGCCGTAGAAGCCGGGGCAGCTTATGTGGACATTGAAATCGACGCCGGGAACGGGTTCAGGGAAACAATGACAGCAGCCTGCCATAAGAAAGAATGTAAATTAATTATCTCTTACCATAATTATGAAAATACGCCGTCCCTGGAAGAATTAAAGGCGTTGGTCGACAGGTGTTTCTCTATCGGGGCGGATGTGGCCAAAATCGCCTGCCAGGTCACCTGCGAAGCAGACGCGGCCCGGATCCTTTCGCTTTATGATTTTGATGACCAGGCCAATGTGGAAAAAAAAATCGTTGCCATCGGTATGGGCGAAAAAGGAAAAATCACCCGCCCAGCCGCCCTGCTGCTGGGAGCGCCGTTTACTTACGCGGCCCTCTCTACCGGCAGGGAAACTGCCCCAGGACAGTTAACCAAACAAACTTTGGAAGATATTTTGGATTTGATAAAAAGCAATGATTAGAGATGCTGTTTTTAGTGAAGGAAAAGCCCAGGGCCGTGCGAATGGGGGGGGGCGCCGCCCCCTTTTGAAAAAACCGCCCCGCCGGTGCGGACCCCACAAAAACTTTTATTCAAACAAGAATATGATATTAGGTGTTACAGGGAATCCTATCCTCCACAGTAAGAGCCCGGTTATTTTTAATTCTATTTTTGAAAATTTGCAAATCAACGACTCGCACGCCTATACCCGGATTGCCGCCAATACCCCAGCCGAGGCCATGTTTCTTTTTAAGGAATTGGGTTTGACCGGGATGAATGTGACGGCGCCCTTTAAGGCTGGTATCATGGAGTACCTGGACGAAGTGGAGGATGCGGCTAAAACGATCGGCGGGGTGAATACGGTGGTCCGGGAAAAAGAGATTATAAAGGGTTATAATACGGACTACCTGGGCGTAACCGGCGCGTTGGCGGGCCGGGGAATTTCTTTGGAAGGGAAACGGTGTGTGGTGTTGGGGGCAGGGGGCGCTGGCCGGGCGGCGGTATACGGCTTATTAAAAGAAAAAGCCATTGTTATCCTGGTTAATCGCACTTATTCGACGGCAGCCATAGCGGCGAAGGAATTGGGCTGCGATATGCGGGATATATCATCTTTGCAGAATTTATTGAAAGAGGTGGATATTCTTGTTTCGACGTTGCCGGCGGGGGTGGATATTATCCAGGGGGAATGGTTGCGGGAGGGGTTGGTGGTTTTCGACGCCAATTACAAGAAATCGCGGCTGGTTGAGGAAGCGGAGAATAGGGGTTGTCAGACGATAAGGGGTGAAGAGTGGTTATTGAACCAGGCGATCCCTGCTTATGGATATTTCCTGGGTAAGAAGCATCCAGATATAGAAAATATAACAAAAGTTTTGTGGGGCCCGGGGGGCAGAACGGCGTTTTTCAAAAAAGCCCCCTGGTTAGAAAAGGAATTAGTAATTGCCCTGGTGGGTTTCATGGGGAGTGGGAAATCGTATATTGGTAAGCAGTTGGCGCAAAGGATGGGTTTTGTATTTAAAGACCTGGATGAGCTGATCGAGAAAAAGGCCGGGCAGTCGGTCCCTGAGATTTTCAGTAAGCAGGGGGAAGGAATTTTCAGGCGTCTTGAGAAGGAGGCATTGGCGGAAGTGTTGCAATCGGAGGGTAGGGTGGTTATTGCATGCGGCGGTGGTGTGGTACTGGATGCAGAGAACCGCGAGTTATTGAAAAACAATTGCCTGGTTATCTGGCTTTATTCTTCGATTGAGACTTCTCTTAAGCGTATCCCGAAGGGGACGCGCCCGCTGCTGGACTGTGCGGACCCGGTAAAAGAGGCGCAGCGTATTTTGGATGAACGTTTATTTTATTATGCCCAGGCAGCGGACCTGGTGGTTAGTAACGAACAGTGTTGTCTTCGACGACCAGAAAACTTTTCGAGAAAAGGTTTCTGGACTTCCAAAAGCTTTTCATTAGTGGAGAAAATTAGCGATGAAATTAATAAAGTCTTCAATCATTAAGGGATCGATAGCGGCTCCGGCCTCTAAGAGCATGATGCAGCGGGCGATTGCCGCGGCGCTGTTGGCTGAAGGGACAACCACCATTTTAAATCCGACATTTTGTAATGATTCCTTGGCGGCGCTGCGGGTGATTGCGGAGTTGGGCGCGCAGGTGATACGGGGAAAGAATGAAGTTAGTATCCGGGGCGGGATGAATCCATCCGGTCCGGGAACGATTCTTAATTGTGGAGAATCGGGTTTGGGTATCCGTATGTTTACTCCAATTGCCTCTCTTTGGGGTGGGGAATTAACGCTGACCGGCGAAGGGTCCTTGTTGTCGAGGCCGGTTTTCATGATAGAGGAACCTTTAAAACGATTGGGAGTTGGTGTGACAACAACCAACGGCTGCCCGCCGCTTAAAGTGAAAGGGCCTATGATGGGTGGGGAAGCGGAAGTGGATGGTTCAGTCAGTTCCCAATTTTTAACCGGGCTTTTAATGGCGTTGCCGAAAGCGCCCAAAGACTCGCGGTTAACGGTTACAAATCTTAAAAGTACGCCTTATATCGATATGACCCTGGCGCTGCTGGGAGCCTTCGGGGTTCAGGTCCGACATGTAAATTACGAAACATTTTTTATTAACGGCAATCAAATTTATGCATGTCAAAAAGGTGAATACCGGGTAGAAGGCGACTGGTCCGGGGCAGCTTTTCTCCTCGTGGCGGGGGCTGTGGCCGCCTTGGCTGGCGGCGTGACCGTGACGGGTCTGAATAGGGCTTCGCCGCAGGCAGACCGCAAAATAATAGAAGCCCTGTCGAGCGCCGGGGCTTTGGTTGAAATGACAGGAGATTCTGTGACTGTGCGGAAAGATAAATTAAACGGTTTTTATTTTGATGCCACCCATTGCCCGGATTTATTTCCGCCGCTGGTGGCATTGGCCTGCAATTGCGAGGGTACAACAGTGATTACGGGCGTTGAACGGCTGGTTCATAAGGAAAGTAACCGGGCCATGGTCCTGGAAAAAGAGTTTTCCGCCTTGGGGGCAAATATTCGCATTGTCGGCAATCGAATGGAAATTGAAGGTGGGAAACTAAAAGGCGGTGTCGTGGATTCTCACAATGACCATCGCATCGCTATGGCGGCGGCTGTAGCTGCGCTTAATGCGCAAGGGGATGTAACGATCCAGGGCGATGAATGTGTAGCCAAATCGTACCCGGATTTCTTCGAAGACCTTAAAAAAATTGGGGGTAACGTGTATGAATAGCTTTGGAAAATTGTTTCGCGTTAGTATTTATGGGGAATCCCATGGTAAAGAGATCGGTATCTTAATCGACGGGTGTCCGCCGGGGTTGGAACTGGCAGAGAAAGATTTCGAAGCGGACTTGCTGCGCCGCAAGAGTGGGGCTAAAGGGACAACCGCGCGACTGGAGGACGATGTACCGCTGATTAAAAGCGGGATGTTCAACGGGAAAACCACGGGCGCGCCATTACTGATCGCGTTTGAAAATAAAAACGTCGAGAGCAAAGATTACGATTCTCTAAAAGATACGCCGCGGCCAGGGCATGCCGATTTCACGGCTGCGAAGAAGTACGGCGGTTTCAATGATTACAGGGGCGGCGGGCATTTTTCCGGCCGGCTTACCCTGGGCTTGGTGGTCGCGGGAGTGATCGCGAAAAAAATAATCGAGCCGGTAAAAATAACGGCGGCGCTGGTAGAAGCCGGCGGCGATACGAATATCGAAAAAGCAGTGAATAAAGCCCTGGAAATCAAGGATTCCATCGGCGGTATTATCCAATGTGAAGTTGTCAATGTGCCCGTGGGGTTGGGAGAACCGTTTTTCGATTCCGTGGAGTCTATGTTAAGTCACATGATGTTTGCCATTCCCGCGGTAAAAGGGATCGAATTTGGCGCCGGTTTTGGGGCGGCCCGGATGAAAGGTTCGGAAAGCAATGATCCGATTATCGATGTCAGCGGTAAAACCGAAACCAATCATGCGGGTGGAATCAACGGCGGGATTACCAATGGCAATCCGCTGTTGTTTCGGGTAGCAGTGAAATCCACGTCCAGCATTTCACTGCCGCAGCGAACGATTAATTCGCAGACCGGGGAGCAGGTAGACTTAACGGTCCAGGGACGTCATGATACGTGTATTGCG
>JAUPLE010000416.1 GCA_030837085.1 Acidobacteriota bacterium
GCGGGTATGTGGTGGGGGTGAACTTTAGCAGCTTAAACAATCTAAAATACATCCCTGAAATCCTTTTAAAGTTCAACCATTTAAAGAAATTGCTTTTTAGCAAGGTTGATATTCACGATTTTTCGATGCTGGGAAAACTTCCTAAATTAGTATCTTTGACAATATGGGAAAGTCCTATCGATGACATTTCATTTCTTGAAGGGTTGAGCAATTTAACCACTGTGAATTTGATAGATGTTCACCTCACTGATATCTCCGCTCTTAAAGGGCTACGTAATTTAAATGCTTTGGAGTTAAATCTTTGTCAGCTCACCAATATCTCCGCTCTTAAAGGATTGAGCAATTTAACTATATTAATTTTACCTGCAAATCGACTCACCGATATCTCCGATCTTCGAGGATTGAAAAATTTAACCACTTTGTATTTGGGTTATAATCGACTCACCGATATCTCCCCTCTTCAAGAGTTGAGCAATTTAAAAAAATTGGAATTGAGAAATAACCAACTCACCGATATCTTGGCTCTTCAAGGATTGAAGAATTTAACCTTCCTGGATTTAATGAACAATAAAATAAAAAAATTACCCGAAGCGATTGTAGACCTGGATATGGAAATAGATATGGATAGAGGGGAGTTCTCCATAATTGATAAAGGCATTTTCCTCAAAGATAATCCCCTGGAAAAACCGCCGCTGGAGATTATTCGCAAAGGCAAACAGGCCATTAAAGCTTATTTCGATTCCTTAACGGAAGACACCCTACCCTTAAATGAAGTCAAAGTCCTGCTGGTGGGCGACGGCGCCGCCGGTAAAACATCCCTGGTCAAACGACTCCTGGGCCTGGGCTTTAATGAAACGGAAACCCAAACCAACGGCATTAATATCCAAACCTGGCCCGTCAACCAGGACAATAAAACCATTAAAGCCCATCTCTGGGATTTCGGCGGCCAGGAAATTATGCACGCTGCCCACCAATTCTTTTTATCCGAACGCAGCCTCTACCTCCTGGTACTGGACGGCCGCAAAGATGAAAAAACCGAATACTGGCTTAAACACATCGAAAGCTTCGGCGGCAATTCCCCGGTGCTGGTGGTCATCAACAAAACCGATGCGCACCCCGGTTTCGAACTGAACCGCAAATTCCTGCTGGAAAAATACCCCAACATTAAAGACTTTTACCGCCTCTCCTGCAAAGAAAACGAAGGTTTCGACGTCCTGGTCCCGGCCCTGCAAAAAGCCCTTTTTCAAGTGGACATGATTCACACCCCCTGGGCCGTCTCCTGGTTCGCCGTCAAAACCGAACTGGAAAATATGCAAGAGCCGTTCCTCACTTACCGGCAATACCGGGAAATATGCACACGCCACAACGTAATGGAAAAAAGCCACCAGGATACCCTGGTGGATTTCTTAAATGACCTGGGCGTCATCCTCCACTTTAAAGATCTGGAACTGCAGGATACCCATGTGCTGACCCCCAAATGGGTAACCGAAGCCGTGTATAAAATAATCAATTCCAGGTCATTGGCAGAGCACGGCGGAGTTTTAAAACTGGACCAACTGGAGGAAATATTAAAGCCTGCAAAAGACGGCGATTATACTTATCCCCCGGATAGATACAGCTACATCATCCAATTAATGATCAAATTCGAGTTGTGCTACCAACTGGAAGGGAATCGCATCCTGATCCCCAACCTCCTGGCCGCTGGAGAATGCAACTTTGATTTTGATTATGATACGTCGTTAAAATTCATCATCGATTATGATTTTTTACCCCCCAGCGTTATGCCGCGTTTCATCGTGCGGAGGCACCGCGATATAAAAAACCGGCTGCAGTGGCGCACCGGTGTGGTATTGGAAGATCAAGCCTACCATGCCGAGGCCGTGATCAAGTGCGACGAACGGGAACGCCGGATTTTCATTTACGTCAACGGTGAACAAAAGCGGGATTATTTTTCGGCAATCCGCAAAACCTTGCGGGATATTAACCACAGCTTTGAAAAGTTAAAAACCACCGAACTGGTCCCGCTGCCGGATAACCCGGAAATAACGGTAAAATATGACGATTTAATCGGTCATGAGTTGGGCGGTTTAACTGAAAAGTATATTGGTGAATTAAGAAAAGGTTACAGCGTGGCCGCATTGCTGGACGGTATTGCCGGGCCCGAAGACAGGAAAAAGGAATATGAGAAAATACCCCGCGGGGGCGGCGATTTATATATTAATGTCAATCAGAAGGTAAGCCAAAAAAATCAGCAGAAACAAATTATCACGCAAACCCAATCGGTTAAACAGGAAACCAATATCCAGGTTGCGATCGACATAAAAGTTGATTTACCGGCGCTTAAAGGGGATTTTTTCAAATTAAAAGAAGAGTTGGAAGAGATGGCCGCAAACAATCCGGCCCTGGCAAAGGAAATGGCGGAATTGGCAAAAGTCGAAGACGGCCTGGATGGGTTAACCATGAAAGCGAAGGAAAAAGAACTGGCCAAACCGTTAAATAAATTGGGCCGTTTATTGGAGAAGATGGGCGATAAAGATTCAAAGTTGAGCAAGATATTGGAAGGAACAAAAAAAGGGGTGGAGTTGGCGCAAAAAGTAGGCCGGACCTATAACAAA
>JAUPLE010000417.1 GCA_030837085.1 Acidobacteriota bacterium
GACGCTCTTCCGATCTCGCCCACCGGCGTGATTCCCAAGATAAAAAGAATGCATGTCTCCGGTATTTTTAAAACCGGCTTATATGAAATGGATAACGGTACAATTATTACCAACCTGGAAACAGCGCAAAAGTTGTTCGATATGAAGAATAAAATTAGTTATATTCAAATCTACCTGACGGACATTTTTGACGCCGAAGCGGTGGCGGCGGATTTGAGAGCAATTGTACCACCGTACTTATCGGTGATTACCTGGAAAGACCTGAACGCCTCGCTTTATTCCGCATTGGAATTGGAGAAAACCGTACTTTTTTTCACCTTGACCCTGATTATCGTCGTGGCTTCCCTGAATATTATCGCCGGGTTGATTCTACTTGTAATCCAGAAGATCAAAGATATCGGTATTTTGCTGTCCTACGGCGCCACGCCGCGAATTATTAAGCGAATATTCTTTATCCAGGGCAGCATTATCGGTATAATCGGTACGGCTGTCGGGGTGGTAATCGGGCTTGCTTTTTGCTATATGGCCAATAAATTCCAGTTGATTAAAGTGCCGTCCGAGATTTACCAGATGAGTTATGTGCCTTTCAAGATCGGATTATTCGATTTCCTGGCCGTGGTCGTGGTTACTTTAATCATTACTTTTACAGCTACGTTGATTCCCTCTCAAAAGGCCGCTTCGGTGAACGTGGTGGAAGCCATTAAAAATGAGTAACACCGGCAATAAACATCTCCTGGCCTTGGTCCTTTCGCTGCTAATGTGGGGGACTTCGTTCCCGGCCATGAAAATTGCCCTGGCCACCAACCACCCTTTTTCCATTATTTTTTACCGGTTCTTATTTGCCTTTTTAGTGTTGATCCCATTTTTTGCGGTTCGCTTTAAAGAAAACATTAAAATTGCCAGGGAAAACAAGGAACTGTTTATCCTTGGCGTCTTTAATTTCCTCGGTATGATGCTGCAGCTTTCCGGGATCAAGTATACCACCTCCACCAAGAGTGTTATCATTACGCAGTTGTTACTGGTAGTGGTTTGTGTACTGGCGTATTTTATTTTAAAAGAGAAACTGGATGGCGCTAAAATACTGGGTATTATTTTTTCCCTGGTAGGTGCGGTGATTCTCTCCACCAACCTGGAGTTCAAAGGTTTACTGGATAAAGGAACAGTGAAAGGCGATTTATTGGTGCTGGCGGCGGTTTTCTTCTGGGCATTGTTTGTTATTTTCACCCGGAAGTTTACCCTTCGTTTTGGAGGGTTTATGGTGCTTTTTCCCAGCGTGGCAGCCACATGTATTCTTTCCATTCCCACGGTAATCCTGTCCGGGAAACTGCCGATAAACACAATTGGCCTACTGGTATCGTTGTACCTGGCTATTTTTTCTTCCGTCATTCCCACCCTCTTATTCAATTATGCGTTAAAGGAGTTGGATGCGATTACCTCTTCCATTATCGGGCCTGTAGAAGTACTATCGGCGGCATTGATCTCGTATATTTTCCTGGGAGAAAGATTGACGCTGCTGGAAATGTCCGGGGGTTTTTTTGTGATCCTGTCGGTTTATATCGTTACCATAAAAATAAAAAAGTAGCCACCAAGGCGCCAAGGCGCCAAGAATAAAGGAGATAAGAGTGAAAATAGGGATCGATGTATTTAAAGAAGATGCGGAATCGCTTCTTAGAAAGAGGAATTTTGTATTAATCACCGGTAGTTCCAATGTCGATTCCGAAGGGGAACCGATCTATCAGGTGGTGAAGAAAGCGGCTGGCAAGCGATTAAAAGCTATCTGGTCGCTGCAGCATGGATTTTTCATCGACAAGCAGGACAATATGATTCTTTCCGATTCTTTTTACTGGAAAGACCTGGATATAGAAGTTAGTAGTCTTTACGGCGAGAACCTGCTGCCGCAACCGGGGTGGTTGGAAGGTATCGATGCGTTGGTGATCGATCTTTTCGATGTGGGTACGCGGGTTTATACTTTTGGCAACCATGTCATCATGTTGATGAAATATCTTTCCGGGAAAAATATCGATATCGTGGTGTTGGACCGGCCCAACCCGTTAAACGGGTTGGGGTTGGAGGGGAATGTTTTGGACCCGGGGTATTTTAGTATAGTGGGGCAGTTGCCGGTTCCCATGCGACATGGCCTCACCGTCGGCGAATACCTGGGCTATGGTTTGAGTTATTACGATTTGGATTTGCAATTGGAAGTGGTGCGGATCAGGGATTGGAAAAGGGAGCAATTTTTTAAAGGCATATGGACATATCCGTCGCCTAACATGCCATCGTTCCGAACCGCCGTGGTTTATCCCGGGGCGGTATTGTTGGAAGGAACCAATTTATCCGAGGGAAGGGGAACGACCCGGCCCTTTGAATTGGTGGGAGCGCCCTTTATCGATCATTTCAAACTGGTTCAAGAGTTGGCGGGATTAAAATTAAAAGGCGTCACGTTTACACCTATTTTCTTCAAACCCGAATTTTCTAAGTATGCCGGTGAGGTATGCAAAGGAATCCTGGTGAATCCCCATCCTGACGCAGTAAAAGAATTCAAAAGTTTTGCGGTCTATTATGAAATCATCCGGTTGGTGAAAGCCGCTTACCCGGATCAATTTAAATGGAAAGAGCCGCCCTATGAGTTTGAGTATCAACGTTTGCCCTTTGATATGATTTGCGGTTCCACATTAATCAGGGAGTTCATCGAAGCCGGCCGTCCGTTCAAGGATATCGAATCCGTGATCGCCGAAGGCGTTCTAGCCTATATCGAAACCGTCAACCATTTCCTGTTGTATTAAAAAATATTGAACTGGCTGACGACTTCAGCAAACTTCCGGTCTTTTTTTGCGTATTCCCTTAAGGCATCAACCAATTTGCCGTTGACTTCCTTGTTTTCGGCAATCTCCACTCTTATTTCAGCCACTGTTTTTTCAAATGGCCGGATCATGGTTCGTCTATCCCAGAATAAAAGGGACATGATCGTCACCGTGAAGGTCGAAAAAATACCGGCCAACATCCACATAAATGAAGTCATCCCGTCAATCCGTTTGTCAACTTGATCAATTCTCTTATCAACCTGCTCAATTCTCTTATCAACTTGCTCAATTCTCTTATCAACTTGCTCAAACCGTTTGTCGATTTCCATCATCTTGACTTTCAGTTCGATTAAAAGTTCCCGGTCTTTTTGGGTGAAGCCGTTATCGCCCGCCCGAAGAACGGGGACCAGGAGTAAAAGCATTATTGCCGTAAGTATTATCTTTTTCTGTCTCATGATGGTAATATGATAATCCCTTTAGTTTTATTTGTCAACAAAAAATTGAAAAAAACATCATTCCCGCTTGTGGGAACCGGGCGCAATATCCAGCAGGATATTTCGCTTACTCCAATTACCGCCCGGGTTTTTCACCGCGAACACCAGCCGGTATTGGCCCACAAAACCAGGCCCGGGCTGCCAATAGAATATACCTTTTTCTCTATCCAGGGAAGAACCCACGGGCAGCGGTCTGAATCGACCGGGAACTACTTGCACCCCCAGCGGCTTGATGGCTGAGACGTTGGGAAAATGGATTTCCACCCGCTCCAGTTCTTTGAGCTTGATATATATATTGCCGTTATCATCGGGATAAATCGGTTCGGTTTCGCTGTCTTCGTTAAATCCTTTTTTGACCCGGATCGGGTTGTAGGGGGTGGGGATTGACGCCATTGAATCAAAAACGGGCGACATCGTGGAGGCGACCCTACGCGATATATCGTTCCCGGCATTTTGGATGGTAAAATACCGGCTGCCGATGCCGTCGGCGTTTCCTGCGTTGTCGGTGGCTGTCCAGAAAATAACATGAATGCCGTTGGCATACTCCGTGGTATCTAAATTGAAATA
>JAUPLE010000418.1 GCA_030837085.1 Acidobacteriota bacterium
GAAGCATACTATTGAGTTCTTTCATCAGCCAGCCCACCCAACTGCCCGAGACCAGGAGGGGAGCGATTTTACTTTCGGCAGTGCTTAAATATCCCCCGGCCATGTCGTTTTGAAGCTTATCCAGGTTTTTGTCACGGTAGATCATGGCGTTTAAGAATTGGAACTCATCGATCATCTGCACAATGAATTCATTTCTCCTGGCGGCGATATTTTTAGGCGCTTCACGAACGGTGTTCCACAGGATATCGATCTGGTCATTGCGGATCGAATATTCGACGCCCTCTATTAACTCGACTAAGTAATCCAATCCCTCGTTTATGCAGGCTTGTTTCGCCCTGTCGAAATTCCCTTGCTCAAACCGTTTAAGATATTCATTCTTCCTGGATTTAAAGGCAATATATTGATATACAAAAGTGAGGCAGAAATCGATGCAAAAATCCCCTATCCACATTTTTTTCTCTTTGATTTCATAGTAAAAAGGGATCACTCCATCGTTTTTGTAGTAGGTAATATTGAACAAGCGTTCCATGATAGCGGTTTTTCCCATTTTGCGGCGGGCCAGGATGGCGGTGCTATGTGATTTTCTCTCTTTAATATCGGTTATCCACTTAAGGAAAAAAGCCAGCTCTTTGTGTCTCCCGGTGAACAACTCCGGGTTGCCGATTCGTTCTTCTAATGCGTATTCCATGCCATATTATATACCATAAAAGAAAAAAAATAGCAAACCGTATTCATGAATTTGGTTCTTTATCCGTGCCAATCAGTGAAATCCTTGGACCTTCTTTTTTTCCGTGGTTGCAATGCAACTGTTTTTCCTCTCCGGGGGGTTCCTACCCTTGGATTGTTACTCCAGATATTTGAATTGAAGGTGCGGGGCCTTACCTTAAATTAATTCATCAATGTTTTTATCTCTTTTTCCGTGAGCCCGGGGGAAAAGAAGGGACAGGGAAAAAATTCCCGCTCTCAACCCTTGTAATCTTTTTTCATTTATAGTATATTTATGGCGGAAAACATCAGGTGAAAAACAGTATGGATGAAAAGAAGAAGCCGGGCGCCGCGCATAAGCCCTTAAAAAGGGAACCGGAAACTCCATCGTACCGCAAATTTTACCAACAATGCGAAGCCTTTCTCAAAAAACTATTAACCGATAATCTTCCGGCGGACAGTAAAATTTTTTTATTCGGATCGCGGGCCGAAGGAAATTATTCCAGGAATTCGGATATCGATATCGGTGTAATGGCTGAACATATCGATCAGGGAGTCATTATTAAGATAAAAGAAATCATCGAGGAATCTTTTGTTCCTTTTAAGGTAGATATCGTCGACTTTTCCAGGGTGGACGATATGTTTCGGAAAGAAGCCTTAAGGAGAACAGTACCATGGAAGTAATATTGAAAGAATTTAAAAATGCAGTCCAGGGATTTTCTTACCTGGTCAACCTTGATTGGAAAAGTTTCCAGGGGACTATGGATACTCGTATGATCGATGGGCTTGAGAATGGTATGGTTCAAAAATTCGAATATACCATCGAGCTTTGTTGGAAGCTCATAAAGAAGTTTTTGCTTCAGGAAGACGGGATAGATGCTAAAACGCCCAAGCAATCGATGAAGGAGTTTTACAATGCCGGTTATGTCGAAGAGGAAGCGTACCTGGTATTGGTAGATATGATTAATGACCGGAACAAATTGAGCCATATATATGATGGGGCTGAGTTCCGGAAAATCTTGAGGAGATTCCCGGGGTATTTAGAGGTATTTGAAAAGGTAGAGCGGGTAATTAAATAGACCTTTTCGCCGTCAGGCGTCAAAAAAGCGGCCCACGAATTAGACGAATTAACGCGAATGAAAAACACTTGCCACTTGTCCACAGATTTCACAGATTCACACTGAGTGTTTTTATTAATCTGTGTAAATCAGTGTAATCAGTGGACCCTCTTTTCTCCCGTGGTTGCAATGATAGTGTTTTCCCTTTCCGGGGAGCCACCCCTTGAATTGAATATCAGGGACCTTACCACTCTATTTATCGGCTGAAATCAGAAACTTTTCGAGGTCCTCAGGGAGTTTTGTTGAGATCGCAACCGGAATCAGTTGCGGTCATCCTTTCTTCTCCCTTTTCAAGTACCCTTATATTTGGCGGAACCGTTACAGCCAACGGACCATTCATCTACAACCTGGGCATGTTTTGACGCAAGTACCGCCCGTTGCGCAGCAATGTTCATAATACATCTCACTGTTATCCAGGTTTGCAAAAGTTTCTCTTTTTAGGATGAGTTTTTTTTCAAATGAATTCTTCTTCATGTTATTTCTCCTTTTAATTTATGTTTTTCTTTCATGTCTGGATATGTCCTTTCCCGCGGGCCAAACCCTCGGCAATTGCAGCCTCAATCATCTTGAAATGCCGATCCATGGCTTCTTTTTTAGCGCTTGCGGGCTTCTTCGCCAGCCTCATGCATTATGACCGCCAGTTGCTCTACACCATCTTCTTCATCTTTGTTATCCTGATCGCATACGTCTGTCATTGGCTTATTCTCTCTAAATGGTATTTACTTTTGCCAACTACCGTGATCGGAAATTCATGTCTTTTTACCATACGCCATTTATAACATAGAACAGATAAATTTTCAATCATTTACAAGCCCCGCGTTATTTTACACGGGTGCTGTGTAATCATACAAAAGCTCCGTGCCATCTTGCACAAGCGCTGTGCGATCTGCCACAATTAACATGCAATCTTATGCGGCTCCCGTATCATCCGACACAATCGTTGTGGAATTTACCAAAACATCTTTGTCAATTGCCACAGAAGTTTTGTCATTTGCCAAAGATGTTGGGGAATTTGCCTTGTGACTATGGGACAGGTCGGGAAAGATTCCTTTCCGTAGGGGCGTACCGGCGACCTGCGTGTCTGCCCGATTCACTATTAAGGTTTTTTAATGAAGCGGAAAAGAAAACCACTTTATCCTGCAAATTTCTGGGGATATTCCCTACCGGTAGGAATGCCGCAGTCCTCCCTGACTTCCGGGGAAAGTTCCAGCAGCGTTGGGGAAACTTCCCGCAGCCATGGGGAAAGTTTTAGGAGGGTCATTTTGCCATCTTATTTTCAATTTGCTTTAAGAGTCCGGATATAGTATAATTCAACTGGTATCGGAGGTTCGCTAATGGCAACAAAAGGAAACGCAAAACCTGAAAAAAAAGACTTGCCGCTCAGCAAATCATCTCTCCCAATATTGGTGGAAGATAATTGCATCTATGTCGATAAAACCCAGTATATTTATCCCCTGGTTCGGAAAGGCGGCGCTTATTTCTTGTCGCACCCCAGGCGTTTCGGCAAATCCTTAATGGTATCTGTCCTGAAAGAAATTTTCCAGGGCAACCGGGAACTCTTTAAAGATTATTGGATTTATGACCGGATCGATTGGGAAAAATACCCGGTTATCCACCTGGACTTTCTTGGCATCGATTTCAGGGCCCTGGGTATTGAAAAAGCCATCGCCAATGAATTGGAGCGAGTCTCTCAAAGCTTCGGTCTCCCATGCAGCGGGGACAGCATCTCTGAAAAATTCGCATATTTAATCGGAAAACTGGCCCAGGACCGGCGTATCGTTGTACTGATCGACGAATATGATAAACCCATTACCGATTACCTCGAAGATATGAAAACCGCCATCTATAATAGGGATATCCTCAGAAACTTCTATTCCGTTCTTAAAAGCCAGGAAAGTAAAATCAAATTCCTTTTTATGACAGGGATATCGCGTTTTAGCCGCCTGTCGATTTTCAGCGACCTGAACCACCTCATCGATATCACTTTCCATAAGGATTACTCAAAACTCCTTGGCTATACCCAGGAAGAGATTGAAATTTACTTCGACGATTATATCCAGGAATGGCTGCGACTGCATAAGGACAGCTCTAAAACCGAATTATTCGAAAAATTAAAAGAATATTACAACGGCTATTCATGGAATGGGAAAGATTTTGTCTATAATCCGTATTCGATACTTCATTTTTTCGACAATATGGAGTTTAAGGACTATTGGTTCGCCACCGGCACCACGACTTCCCTGGTGAAAATGGTCAAAGAAAAAGGCATCGCTGTCGAAAATTTGGAGTACCTGGAGGTTAGAGAGCAATTCTTCGATAAATTCGATATCGCCGATATTAATATTAATTTAATGCTTTTCCAGACCGGCTATTTAACGGTAAAGAAACGTCATGAAGGCACCTATGTTTTATCGTATCCCAACAAAGAAGTAGGGCATGCCTTATTAAATAATTTAATGGAGGTCTATTCAGGCCACAGCTTAGAGGATACGGAAAAATTGATCAAAAATGTAAAGGAGTCCCTGGAAAAAAAACAAGTAGACCTCTTTATCGATCAAATGAAAGCTTTCATCGCCTCTATTCCCTATAATCTTGGCGAAGCCGGCGCGGAAAGATTTTATCACCTGGTTTTCTACCTGGTCCTGAAATTATTGATCGGGAAAGTATACTCAGAGCAATATACCAACCTCGGCAGGGTCGATGCCGCCGTGGAGACCGACAGTTTCATCTATATTTTAGAATTCAAAATAGGGAGTGCCGATGAAGCCCTAAAACAAATCCTGGATAAGAAGTATTATGAGCAATATCTTGCTCAACCCAAAGAAATAATTTTATTAGGCATAGGGTTTAGTGTAAAGGATAGGAATATTTCCGGCTTTAAATCCATCGAGGTAGGCAAGAAGTAAAGTGTCTGCCCGATTCCCGTTTCAAAATTCCCGCAGGGGGCCGTTTTAATTAACAATTAGCCATTAACAATTGACAATTAACAATTATCCCCTGTCTCGAAGACTGTTGCATTTTTTTGCGAATTGATTTATCCTTCTTTCAAGGATACCAAAATGAAAAAATATTTTGTTTTTATAGTGGCAATTATTCTTTTATCAACCCAGGTACATGCAAAAGAGTTCAAAAACTATTCCAATTCCTTTTTCGGCGTCTATGGGAAAAAAGCCTCAGTAATGGGCAAAGTGGACGGCTCCGCTTTCGAAATATGGATATACCCATATAAAATACTCCA
>JAUPLE010000419.1 GCA_030837085.1 Acidobacteriota bacterium
CTTTTATATCCTTCATCTTCATTCATCTGTTTGTCGGGGAGCGGATTCATTTATCGTCGGTGTTGGGTGCGGCGATGATCGTGGCCGGTATCCTTTTGAATAAATATAAGAAGAAGAAAACATTTAAATAGGTGTTTACCTTTCCCGTGTTTTTTTCTCGGTTATGACAACCAATCTGGGCAACTCTTTTTCTGTGAATCCAGTTCTTTCCTGGAAAAATTTTTCTAAATAATCGATTATTCTTTCCGGCAGAGCATTTCTTAATCTTAGGAGTATAACTGAAATACCCATATTGAAAAAGATTTCACCAAAATCTTTATCCAGGGTTATGATGATTTTATTATTTGTAAGTGCATACTGGCCTATCCTGGAATCTGTTTCGCCCTTCATTAATTCTTTTACCGCTTCGCATTTGAAACCTTTTCTCTTGAAATAATCTTTAACTATTATCGCAATATTTTCATCGAAAAGGTATTCATGCTGTTTCATGGAATTCCCGTCTATCCAGTATGAGAGAAGCAAATTTTACAGAAGCGTTTATATCTTCAACCGTTAAATCGGGGTAAATCTTTATTATCTCATTGTAGGAAATACCGTCTCCGATCAGGTCAAGGACAATATAGACAGGAATCCGGGTGCCTTTAAACACAGGTTTACCGATCATAATTTCGGGATCTACTAAAATCCTATCAAAATAAATTCTTTTCATTAAATCCTCCAGCCTTAATAGTAATCCCAATAAAGAACTTTGTCAACTTATAAAATGGTCCTGGATTCAACATTACTTTTGCCTCCGGCGGGGTCCCATGCTGGGACTCCCTATAAGGGTAAAAAGTACAAAGAATAAAACTCCTTAAAGCCCCCTATATCAATATCCCTTCCTGGTAACCCAGTTTGATGAGCTCGATCTTATTGGGATCAGCCGTACCCAGGTGATGGCGTGTGTCGGCCAGGAGAATATGCTTGGCCGGAGGGTCTAACGGCCGGTCCTCACCGAAATGCTGCTTACGTATCGCCTCGATAATACGTAAACCCGCGGCGTCGACGGCCACCGGATCAAAGCCTACCATCAAACCATAATACTTCCGGACATATTGCGGACTGAAACTGTGGGGACCTGAACTGTGGAATTGCGGGGTGAACATAACCAACACATTGAGCCGGGTTTTGTCCTTAACAATCGGCAGTTGCCATAATGTGGCCAGGTCCGCGCAGGAATCCGGGTGATATAATGAAGGATTCGGGACAAACATAATATGGTTTTTAATCAAGCTGCCTACCCCTGACCAGTGATGCGACCGCATAGGGCGCGCATTAATCAGCGCGGTAGCCTTTTGGAAAACCGGGTTCTCCAGTACTCCCCTATCATCCACAGCAATATTAGCCTCAGCCACTCCCACATCCATGACCCGTTTCTTCAACGAATCTTCCACCTGTGTGGTGGTGGGGATATATTTCCAGACGTTGGTTTTAATGCCCACGATATCCGTCGGTTTGATGATGGTTTTCCAGGCCTCCAGCGCATCTTTCTTACCGGTCAATGTAGTAATAGCCGTATCCAGCATCTCCTGCACCACCTCGTACCTGGGATTACCGTTCTCATCCAGGACATCTTTATTCCGTATCAGCACCACCGTTGTTTTAGCAGCGGTTTTTTCTTCCTTGCCGAAAACAGTGCCGGTTCCAGTGCCGGTGGCCCCCAGGAAAAGGGAACCGCCAATGGCGGCAACAGAAGTGTTCTTTATAAATTGCCTCCGCGTGATTGCATTCTTATTGCTCACTTTTTCCTCCTTTTTCATTTATAATTTTTGTTAAATAACGCTCCACAGCTTCCCGGCTGCGCGCATCCAGGATGACGACAATCAAGTTATCATCCCTTTTGCACCCGGCCCAATGACTGTTTCCCAGTTGTTTGACATTATCCTTTGCACCGGCTAAATAGTTGTTTAAAAAGTTCTTATAAGCGGCGCCCGCCTTTTCCTCAGCGGGATAAGTCACCAGCAGCACAAAGAACTTTTCGCCCGCTTCATTGTATTTTGCCAGCGCCGCCTGAGTGTTTTGGTCGATGTAGAGAATATCCTGATCGGAAATAAAATAGTAACTGTTTAACCAGATATAATGATAGAAATAACGGACACTAGCCGGGACGAGATTCTCAGTCGGCAGCAGGGAAATAATCGGCGGCAGCGGGCCTTCTGTGGAAACGGCCCCGGCCAGGGCCTGCCCCAATTTTAATACCAGTCTCTTCTTTTCTTCCGTTTCCGGGTAAGCCAGGATAGAGACATAGAACTTATCTTTCCAAAAAGTCAGCAGGCCGCCGGCGTATTCCGAACCTTGACCGGTGCGGTTGGCGGCGTCATCCGGGGTTTCACTGCTGTGGGCAAAGACGCCGAAAGCGTTGTACGAGTTCTCCATGTCGAAAACATCCACGGTTATCTCGTTACTTTCGCCTTTGGTATATTTTTGCGCCAGCGCTTGTTTGAAATTGTAGGAGATATAAAGCTCCGCGCCGCCGTCGATGTATTTGAAAAGGTTTTCCGGGTTGTAAAACGTATCTTTGTCCGCTTTTTTCCACCCGTCGATTTCAGCCGGCAAGGCGTTTGAAAGATCGGTAAGAGTTGTAGTGGTATTCGCCGTCATAGTCATCCCCTGGAAACACAAAAAAATCGTAAACCATAATTGTTTTCTGGTCATAAAAATATAATAACAAAGATGGAAAACAATGTCAACCGGGTCAGCGGGTCTGCGAGTCGGCGAGTCGGTGGGTCGGCGGACCGGCGGACCGGCGGGTCAGCCAATTTACGATTCGAAGATTTCCACCCGGTTCCTGCCGTTGAGTTTGGCCAGGTACAGGGCCGCATCCGCTGCTTTAATTAATTGCTGGTAATCGGTTTCTTTTTTCAGATAAGCAGGCGAAAAATAAGCTGCCCCTAAACTGATGGTAATGGGAATAGGCGTCCCGGCTCCTGTAGTAATCCCGGCTTGTTCCACCAATATCCTTATTTTTTCCGCAGTGGTAACCGCTCCTTCCCGGTCTATCTCGGGCAAAAGAATAATAAACTCTTCTCCACCATAACGCGCCACTGTATCGGGGGCCCGGCAATTGGATTTCAGAATCCCAGCAAGCTGTTCCAATACCTTATCCCCCAGGCCGTGGCCGTACGTGTCATTGATTCTTTTGAAATAATCGACATCGATCATGATACAACAAAGCGGCTTGCCATATCGTTTGGACCGTTGGAATTCTTCAAGGATTTTAATGAAGAAGTACCTCCTATTATAAAGTTTGGTCAGCTCATCCATAATCGCCATCTCTTCTATCTTCTTCCGGGCCTCGGACAGTTTTTTCATTAATTGGATAATGAATAAATAGATCACTCCCAACAAGATGATGATTGTTAATCCGCCCAGGGCGAAGATAAAAAAGGTGTTTGCCTTCAGGTTTTTTTCAATGTCGGCAATATTGAATTTCACACTGATGCCGCCCCTGATGTCGCCGAGCTTATAGCCCTGTTGCCGATGACACTGTAAACAGTTTTCTTCCGTCACCAGGGGAGCCATATACTTGAAATAGACGGTATTATTTTCCTTTTCCTTTTTAGAAAACTCTTTTACGCCCTTTTCAAATAGATTCAGCGCCTCTCTTTCGAATTTATCAGGGACATTGCCGGGATTTAACGGTTTCAAGCTGGTGATATGAAATGAAAATATCCCTTCTTTTTCGGCAAGCTGGGAGATTTCACGGGTCATCAGGGCCGGGTTTTTTTTGGTGTACACCTTACCGTCAACGGATTGAATGTCAGGGTTCTCCAGGTATGGGTTGGATTGCATGCCCTTTTTTTTTTCCACGAACACGCCGCCATAATCGGCGTTCCACCTCCTGGTGAATACGATATTTTGAAAATAAGACTTTGCCCGGGTCAAAATTTCCGCTTCGATCAGGTGTTTATTCCGGGCAAACAAGCCGATGAAAATTCCAAGGATAAAAATCAGGATGACCATACTGACGTTGAGAATAAAAGGTTTCCAGGCGCGATCCGATTTTTGATGCTTACTTTCTATATTGTCATTGTTCATAATGGATTCATTTTAATAAAAAAATATTTTTTATGCAAATAAAATAACATTCCAAAATCCATCTTCTAAGGTAGAACTATTAATTTGGAAAAAAGAAGGACTGTGGGATAATTTTATGGATTTACAAAATAGAAATTTGTGGTATAATGAAGAGAGATATGTCCCGGCTGTATCACACATCCCGGTGTTCAATTTGCTCAAACAATCATTCAAGCTTTCAGTTGGCCTTGATTCTCTTCAAAGGCGGAAGCTTATCTAATTAAACCATTCCCCCCTGCTTAAGGCAACGAATACGTTTGGATGTTTTTCACATCCCAGGCCTGTCAATGGCGAATAACCCGTTTTAAAGCGTTGGCTTTCCAAAGGAGTCATAGATTGAGAAAAATAGACACGAAAAGTATTGAGGATATTTTTGCCTTAACCCCTATGCAAGAGGGAATGCTGTTCCATTATTTGCAAGGGCCGGAGAGCGACGTATACTTTGAACAATTGGCCCTGGAACTAACCGGGACTATCGATAAAAAAACGTTCGAACAGGCCTGGAATTTGATCGCCGCCGATAACGAGGCGCTGCGAACGGTATTTCGCTGGGAGAAGATGAGCGAACCGGCGCAGGTGGTGATGAAAGAACAGCGGCTGGAACCATTATATTATGACATTTCCGGTGAAGGTCTGACCCGGGAACAAATACTTCACCGCCGGGAGGAAATAAAAACCAGGGACCGCCAGGAAAAATTCGATCTGCGGCAGACGCCTTTTCGTGTGACGTTATGCAAAATAGCGAAAGATCATTATGAAATGATTATCAGCCACCACCATATATTGTACGACGGCTGGAGTAACGGTATCCTGCTAAAAGAATTTTTTAATACATACGATGAATTGGGTCGGCGGAAAACACCTGCCCCGGTTCATAAAACAAAGTTCAAAGAATTTGTCAAATATACCCGGGAACAGACACTTGAGCATTCCCAAAAGCAGAAAGAATACTGGGAAGGTTATTTAGAAGGTTTGCCGGAATATAGGAGACTTTCCACCAAAACCGGGCGGACCGCCAAAAGCCACGAAGCAGCAAATTTGCAAATCCGTATCCCGGATAATATTAAAACAAAATTAGATGCATTGGTCCAGGAACTTAAGGTCACATTGGCAGCGGTTTTTTATTCGGTTTGGGGCCTGCTGCTACAGGGGTATAATGATGGCGATGACCTGGTTTTCGGCGTGACCGTATCCGGCAGAACCCCGGCGGTTAAAGGCATAGAAAATATGGTGGGCCTCTTTATCAATACACTGCCCTTGCGTTTCAAAGCATGGGGAGAAATGAAAATTGAGGATTTGCTTTTCGACATCCAGCAAGACCTTCAACAACGGGAAAAATTTAACAATACGCCGTTGGTCAGGATAAAAGAATACAGCGGGCAGGACCTTCAACAGGAACTTTTCGACACGCTGATGGTAGTGGAAAACTACCCGCTGGACCCGGGGATTATGCATAAACAAAAAAGCCTGACGCCGCTTTCATTTTCCATGTCTGCCATGACACATTATGATTTAACGGCCGCCGTGACCCTGGGGGAACAAATCGATGTGATCTTCAGTTACCCGGCTTCATTGTTTGAGCGGGATGCAATGGAACGATTGGCCGGCCATTTTACCTCTATCCTTAAAGAGATGGTGGAAACTCCTGGGAAAAGAATACACGACATCGATCGATTATCATCGGAAGAGAAACGGCAATTGTTGGAAGAATTTAACAATACCGGCGTGGACTTCCCCCGAGATAAGACCATACATCAATTGTTTGAACAACAGGCAACAAAAACGCCTGATTGCATTGCCCTTGTAGGGGCAGATTCTCAAATCTGCCCTATCACTCTGTCCTACAATGACATAAACGAACAATCCGACCGATTGGCCGGATTATTAATCGAAAAAGGTGTCCTGGCGGACAACATTGTGGCTATCATGATGGAACGCTCCATTGAAATGATAATCGGCATCCTGGGAATATTAAAGTCCGGCGGCGCGTATTTGCCCATCGACCCGGATTACCCACAGGAACGCATTCAATATATGTTAGCGGATAGTAACGCCAGGATTTTATTAAAAACGGAAGAATCTCAAAAGAAAATAATTGTTAATTGTCAATTACTAATTATTAATTGTAAATTATTAAATGGGTGCCCGCGCCGGGGGCTTCATCATTCGAATCAACTTTCTTACATCATCTACACTTCCGGCACCACCGGTCGTCCCAAAGGGGTGGCCGTGGAGCATAAAGGGCTGGTCAATTATATAACGTGGAGATTGAAATCCTATGATTACGGCGTAACTGATGTAACCCTGCAATTGTTGAGTAGTAGTTTCGATGGTTTCGCTTCCAATTTTTATTCCAGTTTGCTTTCCGGGGGAATACTGGTATTGACGGCGGAAGCAAGGAAAATGGATTTCGAGTTTATCGGGGAAACAGTGGCGAGGGAGGGCGTGACCAATATCAGCCTGACGCCCGGGTTGTATGAGGCTTTACTGCAGGATGTGTCGGCGAAACAATTGGTTTCTTTGCGGTTCGTGGTATTGGCCGGGGAAAAAGCAAACCCTGGGCTGATTGTTTCGGGTGAAGAAAAGAATCCACGAATTCGGCATATTATCGAATACGGGCCTACGGAAGCCACGGTTACGGCCGCGGCCCGTATGGATGTCCGCGGCAGTGATACATCCATCATTGGTAAACCTATAGCCAATGTTGAAATATATATTCTCAACCATTTTTATCATCCAGCGGCGGTGGGTGTGGCTGGCGAGTTGTGTATTGCCGGGGTAGGTTTGGCCCGTGGGTATTTAAACAGACCGGAGTTAACCGCGGAAAGATTTGTTAAAAATAGGTCCTATGGGTCCTATAGGACCTATATTCTTTACAAAACCGGCGATCTGGCGCGGTGGTTGCCTGGTGGAAATATCGAATTCCTGGGCAGGAAAGACCAACAGGTAAAGATCAGGGGATTCCGCATCGAGGTGGAAGAGATCGAGGGGCAATTGCTCAGGCATCCTGGGATTCGTGAGGTAGTGGTGGCGGCAGGGACCGATAATAACGAAGCAGGGGAGAAATACCTTTGCGCTTATATTGTTCTCCACGAAGAGCATACAATGGCAGAGGTTGCCCCGCGGGATTTTCTTGTTGGGGCGCTGCCCGAGTATATGATACCGTCTTATTTTATGGAAATTGAGAGAATCCCGCTAACGCCGACAGGGAAAATAGACCGGAAAGTATTACCGCCGCCGGTCGCCGAAGGCAGGGGGAAAATATATATCGCCCCACGGGATGACCTGGAAAAGAAACTGGCTGAAATATGGGCCGAAGTATTGACGGGTGATAAGACCAAACCGTTCGTTGTGGGTATCGATGATAATTTTTTTGCGTTGGGTGGACATTCCCTTAAGGCAGCGGCGCTTACGGCCAGGATTCACAAATATCTCGATATAAAGGTTTCGCTGGAGGAGTTGTTTAAGAATCCCACTATCCGTCAGTTGGCGGCGAATATAAAAACCAGGCGGGATTCGCAGGTTTATTCCGCCGTCGAATCTACGGAGGAAAAAGATTATTACCCGGTATCTTTGGCCCAGCGGCGATTATATGTATTACAGCAAAAGGATGATATCGGCACTGCTTATAACATGCCTACGGTTCTCCTGCTGGAAGGCGCGGTGGATAAGGGTAAATTGGAAAGGGTTTTCACGCATTTAATCGGTCGCCATGAAAGTCTGCGGACCTCGTTTCATTTAGTGCATGGGGAGCCGGTGCAGAGGATTCATAAGACTGCGGCATTTGAAATTGAATATTTAGCCACGGACGAACACGTACAAACACGGACTGTTGATCATTTTATTCGCGCGTTCGACCTGTCGAACGCGCCGCTGCTGCGGGTGGGGCTGGTAGAATTAGGGGAAGAGCGGTTTATATTGATGGTGGATGTGCATCATATTGCCGCCGACGGCGTTTCCATGACTATACTGCTCAATGAAATGATGGTTTTGATTAAAGACGAAACAGCGGTGCTGCCGTTATTAAAGTTGCAATATAAAGACCATTCCGAATGGCAGAGGCGGTGGGATCATAAGAAAGAAGAGGCGCATCGGCTGCAAAAAGAATACTGGCAAACTGAACTGGCCGGGGAACTACCGGTGTTGGAACTGCCGGTGGATTTTAATAGACCGCCGGTCCGGGATTTTGCCGGGGACTTTATGAAATTCGAACCCGTTCCGGGCAGGATGGAATCGCTGCAAAAACTGGCCCGCGCTGAAGGAACCACTTTATATATAGTCCTGCTGGCGGCGTATACGATTTTCCTTGCGAAGATTTGCAACCAGGAAGAGATTATC
>JAUPLE010000420.1 GCA_030837085.1 Acidobacteriota bacterium
ATAATGTCGCGGTTTACATCCTGGATCGGGATGAAGGTTTGGTTCCCGTCGGTGTAACGGGTGAGTTATGTTTGGCTGGTTCCAGTTTAGCGGTAGGATATTTGAATCGACCTGAATTAACCAATGAAAGCTTCATAAATAGAAGTTTTGCGGGGGTTAAGGGGGGGCTTTTTCAAAAGCCCCCCCTTATTTTCTACAAAACCGGTGACCAGGCCCGCTGGTTGTCGGAAGGGAATCTCGAGTTCATGGGGCGGATAGACCGGCAGGTCAAGATCCGGGGTATGCGGATAGAAACCGGTGAGATTGAAAACCAATTGATGAAGCATGGCGATATAAAAGAAGCGGTTGTCCTGGTGAAGCGGGATGAAAGTGGAACCAATTATCTTTGCGCTTACATCGCGCCCCATTCTCAAGGGGAATTTTCCGCTGGGCCTGCCGGGTTAAAAGATTATTTATCCCAATGGTTGCCCGCCTATATGATCCCGTCCTACTTTCTCTTGTTGGACAAGTTACCCCTGACGCTCAACAATAAACTGGATATTAACGCTCTTCCCGAGCCCCGGTTGGAGCCGGTTGAAGCGTATACAGGTCCACGAAATGAGATTGAGAAGAAGATGGTAGAGATATGGGAAGCGGTATTGGGGAAAAATAATATCGGTATCGATGATAATTTCTTTTATATTGGGGGGGATTCGATCAAGTCTATCCAGATCATGTCGCGGATGAACCGGGCGGGGTATAAGCTTGAGATGAAAGATATTTTTCAATACCCGCTTATATCTGAATTAGCGCCGCATGTAAAAAAGGTACAGCGGATCCCGGATCAATCCCCTGTTATGGGGATGATCCCATTAACTCCTATCCAGGCTGCATTTTTTAATGACTCGCTGATCGACGCTCATTATTATAACCAGGCCGTGATGTTTTATGCGCCGACGGGATTTGATTTAGAGGTCATTAAAAAGGTTTTCATCAAAATTCAAGAGCATCATGATGCCCTGCGCATGACGTATAAAATAGAAGGTGAAACCGGGGAAGTTTTGCAGGTTAATCATGGGTTGGATTTCCCGCTCTCTCTCCGGGAATATGATTTAAAGGGCCGGGGAAATGGTTTGGAAGAACTAACTGAAAAAATAAATGCCATTCAAGGGAGTATCGACCTGGAAAAAGGGCCGTTGATGAAGCTGGGGTTGTTTCACCCGGAAGACGGCGACCGTTTATTAATTGTCATCCATCATTTGGTTATCGATGGTATTTCCTGGCGTATACTATTGGAAGATATTGCCACGCTATTTGAGCAAATCCTGGCGGGTCAGGAAATGGTCCTGCCCCCTAAAACGGATTCTTTCAAATACTGGTCGGAAAAATTGCAGGATTATGCATATCATAAAACCTTATTGAAAGAGAAACCTTATTGGGACCAACTGGAATCGGAAATCGTACCGCCCATTAAAAAAGATTTCCCGATTGTGGAGAATTTGGTAAAAGATACCGGGAAAATACAGGTTAAATTAGCAGAGGCGGAGACGGCGCTGCTGTTAAACAAAGTGAATCAGAGTTATAAGACTGAGATTGACGACATATTATTAACCGCCCTGGCGTTGGCCATCAGGAAAACCTTTGGGCATGAGCGAATTTTGATTTCATTGGAAGGTCACGGCAGGGAAAGTATAGGCCAGGAGATCGATATCAGCCGGACAGTGGGTTGGTTTGCCGCCGAATATCCCGTCGTCATGGATGTTTCCTATGCAGACGATAATGATCCCGGTCGCCAGATCAAAGAAATTAAAGAGACGTTAAGGAAAATTCCCAATAAAGGAATCGGGTACGGCGTATTGAAGTATTTGAACCGGGATGCGTCCGGTTCGTCCGACGGTGCAGCCGCTTATAAATTAAAACCGCAAATTATATTCAATTACCTGGGGCAATTTGACGCCGATGTCGCGCAGACCTCGTTATTTCAAGTGGCCAAAGAGCCCCCGGGCAATTCACAAAGTTTAAACTTTCGCCGGGAATATGAACTGGAAATAAACGGGATGACTGCCAATAACCTGTTGTCCATGACTTTTTCCTACAATCAAACCCAATTCAAACAGGAAACCATTGCCGCGTTAGCCGGGAATTTCCTGTCTGAATTGAAGCACATCATCGCTTTTTGTTCAGCGAAAGAATATAGCGAACGAACCCCCAGCGATTTCACTTACAAGGAATTAACCATAGAGCGGCTCCAACAGTTATTGGACGTATACCATGATGTCGAAGATATTTATCCCTTATCGCCCATGCAGGAAGGGATGTTATTTCATGCCCTGGTGGACCCATCGTCCCATTCCTATTTCCAGCAGACCGCGTTCCGTTTGCAGGGCGAATTGGATATTCCCCTGGTGGAAAAAAGCTTGAACGAATTGGTTAACCGTCACGATGTATTACGCACCGCATTTGTTCATAAGGACACGAAACGTCCCGTACAGGTAGTTTTAAGAAATAGACCGGTGGATTTTTATTACCGGGATATCAGTTACATCAGCGATGGGGATGAAAAAGAAGTTTTTGTCCGTGAATTTAAAACAAAAGACAAAAAGCGTTCCTTTGATTTAACGAATGATGTGTTGGTGCGTGCGTCCATATTGCGATTGGACAAATCCACCTATGAATTTCTCTGGAGTTTTCATCATATATTGATGGATGGCTGGTGTATCGGGATATTAAATACTGAATTTTTCCAGGTATATACCGGTTATGTCCAGGCCAGGC
>JAUPLE010000421.1 GCA_030837085.1 Acidobacteriota bacterium
CGCCGGTTGCATATATATCGATAAGAGCACCCAGGTCTTCCAGGACGGCCAGATGCCCCTAAACGTTAACCCCGGGAAACCGCTCCCCAATCAGCCAACAGGCGCAATTATTGCCAGGGTAGGAACCAGTACGCGGGCCGAGCCTTTCTATGTCGGGGCCGATAAAGCGCCGTTTCAGATTTCACAAAAAGGCAATTTGTTCCTGGGCATTAATGACTTTGATTTCAGTGATAATTCCGGTTCCTTTGAAGTAACCATATATTATTGAGAAATACCTGCCCACGAATTTCACGAATGAACACGAATTAAAAAACTCTCGCCCACGTAACGGCGAGTACACTGATTTTTTTTGTTTCGCGGTCCTTCGCGTTCTTCGCGGCTAATTTGTTGCAGTGATAATTGTCAATTGTTAATTATTAATTGTTAATTATTAATTGTTAATGATCAATTGATAGTGATCCAGGGCTTCAGGAGAGATTCCAGTTGTTGGAGGCTCATGGCGCCGGTTAGGCGTTTCACTTCTTTTCCTTCGTCGAAGAGGATGAGGGTAGGGATGGAGAAAATCTGGAATTTAGAGGAAGTAACAGGGTTGCGGTCCGTATCCACTTTCGCGACGACGATGGAACCCTGGGAGTTGGCAAAAGAATCCAGGACAGGGCTCATCAGGCGGCAGGGGCCGCACCATTGGGCCCAGAAATCCACCAGTACAGGTTTATGGGAGGTACGGATGAAATTATCGAAATCAGAGTCTGAAAGATGGATAGGGCTGACATTTTGTTGGATAAGGATAGGGGTTTTGCATTTCCCGCAGAGAGGTTTCTTTTTAGTTTTTTCGTTGATCTTATTTTTCGCGCCGCAGGCTGGGCATCTAACGATAATGCTCATGAGTCACCTTCCTTGATTCATTTCAATTTAAGCCACAGAACTTTGTTTTTCCAACGGTAATCCCAATTGATACAACACATCAGGACAAAAATCCAAACCATTATCCCAGTAAATAGTATCCCATTCTTCCTGGACTTTTACAGTTTTAAAGTAATCAAAATCCAGGAGTCGGCGGTATTTGCTGTTCGGGGTAGTGGATTTGGCTCTTATTTTATTTTCCAGGTCTACCACTTTTATCTCACCGTTTTTAAATTCAATGGTCAGTTTGTAAGGCTCAGTCTTTAATACTTTCTTCACGAAATTCATACTTACCTCCTATCTTAAAGGCTCAATCTTAGAAAAATTCGGATTTTCATTTCGACTTTCTTTCCAATTTAAAATTAATTCTTCTCGATGGATTTCCACCCAGGCTTGAATTAACCTTAAGATCTTTAAGGGCATAGTTCCTTCAATTATGTCACCTTCAGATATATTTATCATAGCTCTAAATTCTCCATACCTGGCATGAAAATGAGGTGGATTGTGATCGTCCGCATACATCGTTATTACAATTCCAAAGAATCGACTTATTTCAGGCATATTTTAATTATGCAGTATCTTACTGGTTTAGTCAAGTATTTCCATATTAATCTGTAATTTTTTAGGAGTTTTTTTTAAAGGAGGAGGGGCAGGTTGACGCGCCTGCCCCTCCTGTTTTGAAACGCTTATACCTAAATCTTATACCACCGGGTCATCAGGGTATTTTTCATTCCATATAGAGATTATATCCTGGGTGGTTTTCCCGATCATTTCGCGGTTCTCGATGAAGCCTTCAAAGGTTTTGGGTGCATTGAGTTCAGCGATAAATGAAGGGTCGATGCGGATAGAGAGGGAGATTTTCCCTTTCAGGTTGATTGTAGGTTTAAAGGTAGCCAGGCCCTCGATTTTGACGCCTCGTCCGGCCTGTGCGGTCAGGATGATAATTTCCTTGAACTGGTTGACTACCTGGAGGATATCACCTTTATTCAACCCGGTTCTACCGGCGATGGTCTTTACCAATTCAGACATCGTCGACGCTTTCTCCTGTTTAATCTTGGGACCTAAGGCACCTATTGCCTTGATCAGTTTAGCCATTTTTTTGCTCCTTTATCGTTAAATTTGAGCGTCCTATGTCTTTCTTTTTTTCTTTTTTTTACAGCTCACCGCGGTGATCACGGCCACATCGTTTCTTGCCAGACGATCTTCCCGGGCCGGGATCAAAAGTAAAGCGGGATTATGGCATTCTCAGGATCGATTGTCAAGTGTTTTTCGTAAAAAAAAATTTTTTTTTCTTCAACAAATATTAATTTTATCAACAAGGGTTTTCCGGTTATCTTTGCAGGTCAAATAATGTTTTCAGTCCGGATATTATCAGATTCCCGTCGGGATATTGTCTATTTCCCGTCGGGATCTTGTTCATTTCCCGTCGGGATCTTGTTCATTTCCCGTCGGGATCTTGTTATTTTCCCGTCGGGATCTTGTCTATTTCCCGTCGGGATCTTGTACATTTCCTTACTGGATATTGACAGTAGGGGTTTGATTTATCAAACCCTACAACGAACGATTCATTCCGGGGGTATTTATAGATTTATAGGGACAGGCAAAGTTTTTCTCCATCACCCCGGTTGCATTAATGCATGAATTCATTTAAAATAGTTCCATGAGTATGTAAGCGGATTTGTTTTCTTTGAAGGAGCGACGCATGAGTAAATTTTTTAATACCGCCGGGTTATGTAAACCGGAGAATCATTATATGGTGAACCCCCTGAAACGTTTACTGAAAGTGGAGCAATTAATCAGGAATGAGCACTATTTTACGATACACGCGCCGCGGCAATCGGGAAAAACCACCTATTTATACGCACTGGCAAAAAAACTCAATGAAGAGGGAAAATACATCGCATTGGTGGTTTCATTCGAACAAGCAGGATACAATAGTATCACGGTTGAAAAAGCCAATGAAATCCTTATCGATTGCATTTATCGCGCGGCCAGCCGGCAATTACAACCCCACGAAGCCCCACAAAAAAACCAGGACGCCCTGAGTGTCAAAAATTACCTGGAAGATTGGGCTTCTTCCCAGGAAAAAGCCATTGTTCTTTTTATCGATGAAATCGATGCCTTAATGGATGATGTTCTCATTTCAATTCTCAGGCAATTGAGAGACGGCTACCAGGCCAGACCGAAACATTTTCCCTCTTCCGTGGTGCTTGTGGGTTTGCGTGATGTCCGGGATTATAGGGCCAAAGTTCGCGACGACCAAAAATCCATGGGTACAGGGTCGCCCTTCAATATAAAAGCCGATTCACTTTTATTAAAAAATTTTTCGAAGCAAGAAGTATACGAATTACTGGAGCAGCATACCCGGGAAACCGGGCAACTTTTTTCCGAAAAGGCGAAAGAAGAAATCTTTTTACTTGCCAATGGTCAGCCGTGGCTAACCAATGCCCTGGCCAATCAAATCGTTTCCGAAATACTTGAAAATGATTATTCCGGGGAAATCACCCCGGGCATGGTAATGGAAGCGAAAAACCAATTGATCCTGCGTAGGGACACCCACCTGGATAGTCTCATCGACAAATTGAAGGAAGAAAATGTAAAATCCATTGTTCAAGCCATTATTAACGGCGACAATATTGTTTTCGATTCATTGAATGACCGGATTACGTATGTTAGAGATTTGGGTATAGTGAGTCAGACGGACCCGTTGGAGTTTGCCAACCCGATATATGCCGAGATTATCCCCCGTGTGATGGCGTATTCTTTTCAAGCATCTTTACCCAGGGAAATTGCAGCGCCGTTCTTTCTTAACGCAAACAATGACCTCGACATGAAAAAAGTCATGCTGGCTTTCCAGGAGTTTTACAGGGAAAATGCGGAATCCTGGATAGGCCGGTTCGAATTCAAGGAATCCGCCCATCATCTTTTGATGATGGCTTTTTTGCAGAGAATCGTAAATTCCGGCGGCGAGATTACCAGGGAAATGGCCGTAGGGAATGGGCGCGTCGATTTGTTGGTGAAATTCAATGGCCGGCGCACCGCCGTGGAATTGAAAATCAAGCGCGGTGAGCAATCCATAAAAAAAGCCAAACAGCAGTTGAGTGATTACCTGGACCGGTTGGGTTTAGCGGAGGGATACCTGGTGATATTTGATCCCGGGAAAGGGGCATGGGAGAAAAAGCTTTATTACCGGGAAACGGTATACAATGATAAGAAGATTATCATGGTTGGGCTTTGATTAATTTAAGAAGGGCGAACACGGGGGAAAGGGCAGACACGCAGGTCTGCCCCTACGGAAAATAATAATCAGTGTAAATCAGTGTAATCGCCGTTACGTGGACAAGTGTTTTTTTAATTCGTGTTAATTCGTGTCATTCGTGGGCGGGTTTTTCCAGTTTTTCCGCGATTTGGTAGGCGATCCAGTACCCGTTCTTGATGCGTTCTTCGTTTGTCATACCGCGTTTCAGCATATGGTATTCCGGGATATCTTTGTAGAATTCGTCCGCGGTGGAATTAACCGGTTCATAGAGGTGGGAAAACTCCGACACATCCAGGGCGTATTCTTAGGTTTTTTGCAGGTGTTCCGTGGCGGTGAGGCCCAATAAGGTATTAGCGGTTTTCGATTGCAGCAGGGTTTGTCCGCAGAAAAGATGAAGGTCGGCCAATTTCAACCGGTAGCCGGAGCGCAGGGCGATTTCCCTTGCTTCTTTAAGGAGGGATTCGTCCGGGGGGTTGTTCTGGGCGAAATCGAGGCGCGCCAGGGCCAGGAGGATGTCGGGTTCAAATTCCACCATATTGGTTTTGCGGCAGCGGCGCAGGGCTTCATGCAGGCAACGTGCGGCGGCGCTTAAAAGGCTTTTAGCCGAATCGGTCACTGTTACTGTTTCCACAACCTGCTGGAAATACTCGTCATAAAAAGGAATGTCAAAATGTTCTATTTTAACTTTATTGGGCAATACACAGCATTGAATAAGCGCCTCAGCCAGCAGCCAGTAGGCTTGAACAAAATCTCGCGGAACTGGACTATCGGTTTCCGCATCTTTTTCCGCGAAAGCCAGCGCTTGCCGGGCCTGATGCAGCGCCTCGCGGATGAGCTCCGGGGAACGCTTATCGATTCCGGGTAAAACAGCCGCCAGCCGCGCCTGCAACAGCGCGGACAGGGAACGGTATGCGGAAACAACACTCAACGATTGAACATTATTATCCTTTTCAAATAATTTAAATGCCTTATTTAATTCCTCTTCAGCGCAGAGATTGTCACCTTTTGCCTTACCATGGAAGGCCATGATACGTCCCAAATCCGCGTGACCAATGGCTTCCTCCAATTTATCATATCTTTCCTGGCCAAGGGCAATGCGTTTTTGCAAATGCCCGGCGGCAGCAGAGATCTGACCGATAAGTATTTGGCTATAAGCCGCATTACCCAAACCGATGGCTAGATTCACTTTACCAGCATCACTCTTTTCGGACAATTTACTTTTTAATAAATACAGCTGCACTACCTCCGCGGACTGACCGGAAAGGGCGTAAGTATTGGCCAATGCATTTAACGTCCAGGCTTGGTCCGCTTCCTTTTCCAGGCGGGGTAGCCGGTCACCGTGTTCCCAACCGGGAAAAAGCGGCTTCAAAAGTTCAATTTGTAACTGATAGGCGGCCAATTGATAATAAACAGATATCCAAATTCTGTCACGGTATAGCACCCAGGCCTCATCGTATTTTCCTGCTTTTAACATATGGTGATAGAGTTCAATCACCGGCGCCAGGTCTTCCAGGGAAACCACCTTTCCAGGCTTTGGCAATGCCTCAAAGTATTGGGCCGCCAGGTTATGTACCCCTGTCCCACCCGATGACGTTAATTGCCCATACAAATAGGAACGCAGGATAGGATGGAAATCGAAACAGTCCCTGCTTTCATTGTAAAACACAAATCCCAGGCTGCGGAGTTCCCGCAGCACTTCCCAGAGCTGCTTTTCTTCCACTTCCTCCGCCAAAGCCTTTGCCGCATCAAAGGTAAAGACGGCCCGGAACACGGCCACGCGGGTAACCACTTGCCGCTCTTCTTCGGAAAGCAACTGAACGCTCCTTTCCAGTATCTTATGCGGTTCTTTTTGGTCGATAATATTCAAGGAAAAGGCTTCCTTGATATCCTTTGCCCGGCTGCGCTTGATGGCGGACGCCAGCAGCTTCAGCATCAGCGGGTGGAAATCATACACCCTGCCCGCCTGCTCCATTTCGGCGCGGGTGCCATTAATTCCTTCACTGCGAAAGAAATTGACCGTGTCTTCCGCTGACAACCCCGTTAAAAATACATGTTTAACGCCACGCACTCCTTCAACGGAAACCGACGTCAGCCTCGTGGTCATCAGCGTTTTTGTATTCCCGGCACATAGGGCCTGTAAAAACCGGCCCGACAAAGGATGCACCGGCTCCCGCTGCCGTTTATCCCATTCCGTTTCCACCTGTGTATTCCCTTCAAACTTTTTCTCCTGGATATACATGGCCTCCATGCCGGCATAGCCGCGCAAGGCGCGTTCAATTCCGTCCAATACCAGCAAAAACCGCCGCTGATTTAATGCCGCCAAAAGATTACCCTGATCGATGGCCTGCGGTTTTTCTTCCCCGGTTACATAGCAATACAAATGCGTGAGAAACGATTCAAAGGGTTCATCGTAAAAGGACCACCAGAAAACGCCCTCCACTTTCACAGCCTTTTCAATTATTTCCTGGTGGAGCCAGGCCCAGGATAAGGCGCTTTTGCCCATGCCGCCGATGGCTTCCAATACCAACATGGGTTGCTTTTCATTAAAGAACCAGTTGGAAAGCATGGCCATCTCCGCCCTCCTGCCGGTA
>JAUPLE010000422.1 GCA_030837085.1 Acidobacteriota bacterium
CACATCGAAATCAATTACAAAATGATCCCGGTGTGTTTTAATACCACTGCTCATTAACTGGAAAAACTCACTTACACTGAATCCTTTACAATACTTTTCAAAAATATCGAAATCCTTTTTTACAAAATAGTAATCAGGGGCTTTTAAATCTAACTTCTGCCAATCGATATTTGTTAAAGAACTATCAAGCAATGTTTCATATTTGAATTCTCTCTTTCCATAAATATCGAAATGGAATACTTCGGCTAATTGGTTTTGCTTTTTCACCCCGGTCTTGATAAAGACATTGATGCTTACCCCTTGCATAATGTCAAATATATTCTGGTCCGGCGATCCATCGGGTGCGGTTTCTTTCTTCTTTGAGTTGCCGTGCAAATCCAGGATGTATATTTTATCAAAACTTTCCAGTAAATGCTTTCTCATCTGACGATGGATAATACCATCGATAAAGCTGTTGTTGGAAATATAAGCCAGGACACCTTCACCGTTATTATCGATAAAATGCTGCCCGAAACGGATAAACTTGATATAGTCATCCGACAGCGGTTGGATGTTCCGTTCATTCAAGTCCTTTTTATAATCAGCCGTCAATCCTTCAATCCAATCGCTTTTATTTGTGCTGCTCACCGAGTACGGGGGATTGCCCAATACTACCATTACAGGTGTATCCTGTTTGATTCGGTGCGCCTCATTGGCTTCGGCGCTCAACCAATCGACAAATAACGTCTTTTTATACTCCACGATCTCTTCCAATGAATTAGTTAGATATATCCGAAACCGCTGCTCTGTTTTGGGCTTGAATCCCGTTTCACTCAACAACATCTCTAATTTCAAATGCGCCATGGCATACGACGCCATGAGCAACTCAAATCCATTTAACCTGGGTATCAAATGGTTCTCTACATAATTACTCCAGATACCCTGCTGCCCCTGAAACCGTTTATAAATGAGTTTCACTACTTCAGCCAAAAAGGTTCCGGTTCCGGCAGCGGGATCAAGTATTTGTACCCGGTGTATCCCCGGGTTTGTTTTGGTTTTCGAAGCGTCGGCCAAACCCATGGGTAAATTGAATTCGCTTTTTAGTATGTCGTCCACTGCCCGAACAATGAAATTAACCACCGGCGCGGGCGTGTACCATACCCCCCCTGGCTTTACGCACCTTTGGGTCATATTCCGCCAAAAAGGTTTCATAAAAATGGATGATGGGGTCATTCATCTGGATTGTATCCCCAATTTCATGAAGCAAGTAATTAACATTGGTGGCCCTGAATATATCGGCCAACGCATCCACAATCCACTTGATACGATCATCCAGGTCATACCCGGCTATGTATTGAAACAATTTCCTTAGAAACGGGTTGGATTTGGGGATTAATTGAGCCGCTTCCTCCCTTGAAAATGTTTCTATCGACGGGTCCTGCAGCCGGGCGGCAAACATCCCGTAAGCAATAGTCTGTGCATAAAGATCGGCAAACTCCTTCGGTTTTATATCGTGGATCAGTATCTCCTTGAAGGCATTCATTTGCCCACGCAGCGAACTGTCTTCCTTGTTCGTTTCATCGCCGGTTAAGGCATTCTCAAGAACCATGGAAAGGAGCCGGGCTTTTGCCGCCATCATTACGGCCAATTTCTTAGGGCTTTTAATGGTCTGGCCCTCATAAGCATAAAAATCCCTGATCAAATCGCTAAACGCATTGTAGTTTTGCGGCAACGGAACAACAGCGCCTTTTTTGATTTCCGCTATCCTGGCGGAAGCCACAAACTCACCGTCCTTGTAACGCCGGAACTCGAGGTAGTCGGTGAAAATCAAATTCTCTAATGCGAAACGGTAGCGGTCAAATTGCTCGGTTAACGCTTTACTGCCTAAATCGACGCCGACGTCTTTTGCTTCGATATAACCGATGGGAACATCTTTCCTGGTAATCACATAGTCGGGCGCGCCGCACTCGATGCGCCCAGGCTCATTGGTTACCAAAAAACCGGGAACCATTCTATGTAATAATGTCTGCAAATCTCCCCTGTAAGAATGCTCGCTAGAGATGCCTGTTTTGAAGCGCTTGTTAATGTTTTCTAAATATTCCTGTATAGTCATTTTATTAATTGTATCCACCCTGCCCCCATTTGTCAACCCCTCTACGAGGGGAGGTGCTTTGTAGTACTGAGCCAGAGGATTCCATTATATACACCGTCAGGCTCGCCCCCATGCTGGGGGTCCCATTTGTAGAACTTGACCGGAAGTTTTAACTTCTGAACAGCATCAGGCTCAGGACCATGGTCATTGGTTAAATAAAAGTTTTAGGAGGTCCCAGGGAACCTCGCCCTCGCTGAGGGCTTTTTAAAAAAGGTTCCTGGGTGCTCCACAAAACCCCGCGGCGCGGGGGGCTATTAGGAGTGGTTGGGGACAGTCAAAATTTTACTCTTCCGTTTGCCTTCCATCCATCCGTATTTATAATCATGATATAATACAGGGCAATCAAGAATGAAAAAATGAAGGAGATGCACATGAAGAAAAAGATGGCATCATCTGTACTGATGTTTTTTGTTTTTTTAGTTTCCAACGCCGTTACCGCCAACGCCGTAGAAGAGGGACCATTAACACAAACCGCCGATACCCAGGCGTTTGAACTCTTTACCCGCCTGCAAGAACGATTATCTTTGCAGGCAAATAAAAAAACCACCGCTGCCAACGCCAATGAAATGCAAAAATTCATCTCCCTCTATAACAAATTTTACTACCGGCCACAATTACTGACCGAAGAAGTCTTGTCCCTCATGTACAACAACTACGACCAATATAATGTCCTGGTAGATTACATCGAAAAAATCCCCATCCGTAAACCGGAAACCGTGATTAAACTCTTTACCTGGGTGAAA
>JAUPLE010000423.1 GCA_030837085.1 Acidobacteriota bacterium
ATGTCTTCTTTGAGTAATTCGCTCAGGAAGCCTTCCAATATCCCGAAGTTTGCTTTGCTTCTCAGGATTTTCTTTATTGCCCAATCAAACCGAATATGTTGCAAGTTTTCCATGATGGTTATATTCTACAAAAAAAATCGATTTTTTGCAAGCCCCGAATTTTCCGCGCCGGTGGGAAACGGGGAAGAGCGGAAGAGCGGAAAAAAACAATCTGTGTAAATCAGTGAAATCCGTGGACTCTCACTTTTCGCGTTTTTCGCGTGTTTCGCGGGCTTTTTTAATTACCGGTTCTTTACACGGGTAATTTTATTTAACATCTTTGTAATAAATTCCTGGGCCGGGGAAATGATAAACGACAACACCCCGGTCATTAACATGCCGAAAAAGGCAATGCCATTGGAATACCGGCCGATAAGGGGACCTATAAAGCCGTTGACATACTCGAAAACGATAACAACGACAAAAATAACCAGCTTCTCGGACATCCCTGGCGCGGTTCCTACCCCGGCCATCAGCCGCGACGCCGCCAGCACCATAATAATAAAAATGATCTGCGCCGCCAGGAACCAAAAGGTCTCATACCACGGCGGCTTCACCCGGAACGTATAAGTCGCCTCCCGGCTGATCTCACCGGCCGCATTCCTGGCCTTGACCCGCAGCGTATATTTTCCCCAATATAGATTGGTGTACTCCCTGGAGGTCCGGTTCATCCACTCCGACCAACCTTTGTCCAACCCTTCCAGGTAACTGCTGTACATGATTTTATCGATATCCCGGTAATAATTACTGCCAAAAGTAAAGCGAAACGCATTATATGCATACTCAAAGTCGGGTTCCTGCTCCCGCTCCTGCTGGAGCGATTGGATGCGCTCCAGGGGGATATAGTTGGCGCCCCCGAATATAAGGGTATCTTCGCTTGCTTTTCGACATCCGCGAATAAGCGCCGCAAAGGCGGGCGCCGATTCGGTTTCGCCCCCCACCTTCGCGGCCCCCAAGGAGGTTTTAGCTTCTATGAAAAGCGAGGCAAGAAGAAGGGATATCCCCTGCTCCAATCCCGCCCAGAGATTCCCCGTGGCATCCCGGTAAATACTATACACATGCATATCCTGGAGGCCTTCGGCTTCCCCGATATGGGCGACCCGGTTCCCCTGTGCATCGAATACGGCAATCCCTTTTTCCACGGAACCTAGTACGATCCACCCGTTTTCCAATATAAGCCCACAGGTGATAAGATTACCGGTAAAAAAATCCCCCTCCTGGGCAACCGGTCCAGTGAAAAAAGGGGCGTAAGGTTTTTGTTTATCCTGGGGGGCGAATACAAGGGGACCGTCGTGCGTGGTCACTATTAAGATTTTATCTCCACTTAGCGGGAGCATCACATAGGCGCGAAGGAGGTTGCCGCCCGGGACATCCGTCAAATCCCCGCCGCTGTATTGCAGCAGCCCACGGATGTCGTCGATTATATACAGGCCGCTGCCGGCATATATGAAGGAATAGAAATGATCCTCGGCGGTAAATACGGTTACTTTTTCTCCTTCCAATATGACCAGCAATCGTTCGAATAAAAACACACTGCCCCCGGGAATGAACCCCACCTGGACGGCGCGCTCGGCAAACCCGCGATAATCGGCAGGGATTTTAGCAAATATGGACCGGTACTGCATCACGCCTTTTTCATCTACTTCAAGATAGCCGATTTCTTTTTCTCCCCCCACATGGATTCGACCGTTCGGGTCCCTGGCCAGGGCATTGGCCCCACTGCCCCCCGGCAATGGAATCAAACGCCATTCCACGGAATCGAATTCCAATACGCCGGCGGAATTGGCAAAATACATGAGCCCACGTTTGTCCTGCACAATCGACCAATTTTGTTTTTTCGCCCCGTATTCTTGCGGAGAAAAATTTTGTATGGCCAGGTCCGCGGGAGTCGCCCCCAGTAAAAAAACAGAAGAGAAGAAGAGAAGAAAAGAAGAAGAGAAGAAAGATGTAATTTTGGATTTATCAAATCTCATGATGCACTTATGCTCCTACATACTATTTTATTCTACCTTGAAGACCGCGGTCTTTTCTTGCTTGTTCCCGAGACGGTCCAGGGCATACACGGTCAGCCTATAGACTTTACCGGGTTCAAAATCGGATACCAGGCTCCGGTATAAATATTCTTTCCCATTATTGAAACGGTAGATAATCTTATCCACTTCGGTCTGGGCGTCCACCGCGTTAAAGCTAATGACCAGGTCCCGTGGATAAACGGGTATGCCGTCAACGCTTTCTTTTCGCGGTTCGGCATTGTAAGTGACCCGCAGTTCGGGGGGATCGTTATCGATTTGAAACGCCATTTGCAGAGGTTTTTCGCTGTTATTAACCATGTCCACGGCATAATAGGTCAGGGTATGTTTTCCCCCGGCTTGAACGGAGAAAGGCCCGCGATATTCTTTGGCGGGTGAGCCGTCAACCCGGTAATAAATGGCTTTTACTCCGGAATGATCATCCTCCGCCGCTAACTCCATTAAGGTTCGCGAACCGGCAAAGGTGCTGTACCGGTCCCGGTAAACCGGGTTTCCGATTTTTAAGCGCGTTTGCGGGGGCTCCGTATCGATGAATATCACCTGCACTTCTTTTTTAGTGGTATTTCCCACCGCATCGCTGCCCGTATAACTGAGGATATGTCGCCCACCTGCGCCACTTGCGCCATTTGCGCCCGGCGGTTGAAAGAAGGTATTATCGTAACGGGTTTCCCGGCCGCCGTCTACCTGGTACAGGATGTTTTTAATGGGAGTTTGCTCCCCAGCCGCCGCCGCGGCCGCGAACCCCAAACGGCTGCGGGGCGACACATACACGACCTCCCCTTTATCATGGCGGTCGCCGGTTACCTTTAGTTCCAGGGTATGTTGCGCCGTATCAAAGTAAAAAGAGAGTTCCCCGGTTTTTTCAGGGTTCCCGGTCTGGTCCTGCGCGTAAAAATACAACACGTGCTCGCCCATGGTTAACCGGCCCAATTCGGATGTTTCCAGGGAACCGCCATATTTTTTCTCCGGCCCGTCATCGAACCGGTAGAATATTTCTTTTACCCCGGTCAGGTTATCCACGG
>JAUPLE010000424.1 GCA_030837085.1 Acidobacteriota bacterium
GATTCCTGCTGCTATTCAAGGTACACCAGGGCGCGGGTCCGGCTCCCTCCGCTCCCATTCTCTTTAATTTAGCCTTGATGCTGCTGGCTATCAACTATTTTAATTTAATCCCGGTGCTGCCTTTCGATGGAGGACAAGTTTTCAACACCATCATATTTTCAAGATTTGCCTCTTTACAAATCCTTTTTTACCTGGTCAGCATCCTGGTTATAGCTGTATTGGCCATTGTTTTGAATGCTCCTCTCTTGTTTTTTATTGCCCTGCTGATCGGCGTTGGCTTAATCCAGTCTGTTAGCCAGCGCCGTATTATGAAAACCGTTAAAAATGAATTAAAAACCGACGGCCCGGTTCCCGAGACAGAGGTGTTAAAAAAAATCTTCCTGGCCTTGCAACAGGCCCCTTACCGCCAGTATCCCTTTAAGAAGAAATTCCAGGTGGCCCAGAACCTGGAAACCGCGCTCAACACTCCCAAAGCCTCCATACCTACGGTCATGGTTACTATAATATTCTATTTCTTTTTAATGGGGGCGCCGATAATTTATCTATTCGGACCCGGGCCATTGAGGGGACTGATGTTTGGCTTTGGCTCAAAAAGTCCCTTTGGAATGAATAAAAATCCCTGTGAAATCGTTGCCAGGTATAAACCGGGGCCGGACATTTTATCCCGGGTAAATCAGTCGGACTTCCTGAGATTGGGCGCTCAACCGGTCAACGATTCCTGTTCTAAGGTTTTTCGATTCTGTTTATTTTCCTTTCCCGGTAGTTCCAATATTACCGAACGAGCAAAAGACGAAGCCGGAAGCTCTTTTCTCAATAGCAGTCAACCTGGGACTTTCCTGGGAAAGCTGTGGGCCCTTTACGGGAGACCTGATGAGCGAGAAAACGGCTTTTCCTATACCCTTTTGGACCAAAAAAACAATATCATATTCCATGCTTTAGTGGATCAAGGCGTGCCCGTTTATGCCGGCCAGGAAAAAGATGAAGGAAAGATCATCCCGGGTTACTATCGTTTTGAAGCGCTTTTAAAAAATACCGAGCCGGTGGAGTGCCATTATGCTTATAAATTAGGAGAAAATCTTTTTGAAATCGGGGTAGCCGGTGGAAAACCCTTCTTTGAGCCGGTATCCTCATTGGATAAAGAAACCCTAAAAAAAGAAATGACCGTGTTTCCAGACCCGGTGCCCGTCAGTCTTCTGGAATTGCCCCGGATGTTGTCGGTATATCGGGCTTTGTTTGCCATCGGACATGATCGCTGGCTAACTTCCGAAGCATCCCAGACCAGGTTGGTCCTGGAAGTTACGGGATTACCCGCGGGATTAACCAAAGAGCGGCAATTAGAGTTATTTCCCGCCGTAAAGGAGGCGCTGGGAAACAAGAGTAAGGCAATATTTTTTGAAGAGTTAAAAACTCCCCGCGCCGCTTTTATGACATCGGGCGTATACCCGGACCCGGCGAATCAGCGTCTCCTCCTGGTCCAGGGTTTATTCTATACCCAGGATGATGCGCAACTGGCCCAATATCTAACAAAAATAGAACCGCCTGTCCTGGCCGGGAGACCGGGAGTGACTGTGGAAGTGGAATTCCTGCCCGGCGATTATGGAGATCCCCGTGATTTGGGCAAGTATTATCTCTATTTGAAAGGATATTTAACGCCAGGTAGTTCCAATAGTTTGAGCGACCCGGCAAACCTGGAAATCACGGGCGCGGTGGGGCCTGTTAATTCCCTGGAAAAGATGCGGGTCTGGATCGAAGCAGCGAAATTTTTTGCCCAATTTGAGACAGTCTACGCAGGCGATACAGTCGACGCAGTTAATCCGGCAGCGAACGCCGAATACCGGTTTGATTTGAGCGATGAAAATGAGGCCCGCCAGGTAAAACAGTTATGCCTGGAAGTATCGGAAAATCTACATGACATTGCCGTGGCTGGAAAATGCATTATCGTGGAAAAATCAGTCGCCGATTTATTGGGATTCGTAGTGACTTACCATCGCTATGGCCGTAAGGTTTTTGACATAAACGAAAAGTTGTGAGATAATAGGTGCCTTTCGGTTGGCAATTGCGAAGCGGTAATGTTTAACCGAGAACCGGTTTGACCGGGATATAAAATCAAAGAGGAATGTGACCGATGTCTAATATGAAAAAACTTACGACACCCATCATGGTTTTGATTATATTCTTTTTCGCCTTCTCGTTCTTTCTGGCCGGACAGGAGGTGGAGGCCGGGCAGGCAGCAGGGAAGGAAGCCGAACCTGATCTTTTCGAGACGCCGGATTGTTTAAAAGATAATGTGGCTTTCTGGAAAAAGATTTATGCGGAAATATCCCTGGAAGAGGGCCTGATCCACGACAGCGAATATCCGCTGGTGATCTACCAAAAAGTAACTGTCGGCAATCTCAAAGGCAGGCAAAGACGTCAAATGGTCGGGAAATATATGGACGCCATTAAACAAAGTCTCAAAATTATCAACGGAAAACCTCAATCTCAATGGAGCGAAAAAGAAAAAGAGATATTTGCCCTATTCCAACTGCACGGCGATATTACCGACTTAAAAGACGCCCCTGCCAGGCTGCGGTTCCAATTGGGCCAGAAGGAACGGTTCAAAGAAGGGGTCGAACGCGCCGCTGCGTACCTGGACTACATTCGCAAGGTCTTCACGGAATACGGCGTTCCCCTGCGGATTGCTTACCTGCCCCACGTGGAATCCTCTTTTAATATCAATGCCTATTCGAAAGTCGGCGCCGCCGGCATGTGGCAGTTCATGCGCAAAACCGGCCGCTTGTTCATGAACGTGGGCTATAATGTTGATGAAAGACGGGACCCTTTTAAATCGACCGTGGCCGCTGCCAAACTATTAAAATTGAATTTCGCGGAACTGCAATCATGGCCCCTGGCCATTACCGCCTATAACCACGGTACGGAAAGCATGAAACGGGCCGCGGAACTGTTTGGAACCAAAGACCTGGGCGTAATTATCGAAAAATATAAATACCGCAAATTCCGCTTCGTCTCTAAAAATTTCTACAGTTGTTTCCTGGCCGCCAGCGAAATCGCCGCCAACCCGGAGCAATACTTCTCAAACCTGGACTATCAGCCACCTATTCCATACAATGAAATTACCCTGGATAGTTATTTCAAGCCTGCGGTACTGGCCAAACACCTGGGCATTTCCCAGGAAGAACTGGCCGACCTAAACCCGGCGCTGCGCATTTCTGTTTTCCGTCACCAGATGTCGATTCCCCGCGGATTCCGCCTGCGAATTCCTCCCTCCATCACACCGGAAGCAGCAGCCACAAGGATCGCCGCTGTTCCCCGTACTTCACCAGGCGCCGGGTCGCAAGGTTATCAGTACTATTCGGTAGAAAAAGGCGATACGCTTTACCGGATTGCGCTGGATTTCGGGGTCTCCATGGAAACGATCCTGGCAGCCAATGACATTGAGCGAGAAAATCGCCTCTCCATCGGCCAGGTACTGCGCATCCCGGTCAAGAATAATACCACCGCAAGCAGCGCTGCAAAGGATGTAAAAAATACCGGGCCGCAATTGCAGCGTTAAGCCTACTGCTTGATCTCTTCCTGGGCAGCGGAAGCGGCGGCAGCTTTCTTATTCTCCCTTCTTATGCGCATGAATTCGATCACCCCGGGTAAAATCGAGATGACGATAATGGCCGCGATAATAATGGTAAAGTGTTGCTTGACAAAGGGAATATTCCCGAAAAAGTACCCGCCGAATACAAAAATCGCCACCCAACCGATACCGCCGATAATGTTATAACTGATGAATTTCCAGTAAGTCATTTTACCGATACCGGCCACGAAGGGAGCAAAGGTCCGGATAATCGGGATAAAACGGGCAATGATAATGGTTTCCCCGCCGTATTTTTCATAGAATTGGTGGGTGCGGTCGAGGTATTCTTTTTTGAAGAAGCGCACTTTTTCTTTCTGGAATACTTTCGGACCTATAAAATGGCCGATCCAGTAATTGACAGTGTCCCCAATCACGGCAGCCACGGAAAGTAGGATAAACAGCCAGACGACGTCGAGGGAACCCCGGGCGGCAAAAGCGCCGGCGGCAAAAAGGAGCGAATCCCCGGGTAAAAAGGGCGTTACTACCAGGCCAGTTTCGCAAAAAATAATCAAGAAAAGTATCAAGTAGGTCCAAATCCCGAAATCCTGTATCAGGATGTTGATGTACTTGTCAAGATGCAAAATAAAATCGGTCAATTTTAAAAACCACTTCATGAGTTCTCCTTAAATCGGTAAGGAACATTTATAATATATTATGTATTCACTGTCAAGAGGTTTACATTTTCATTGATTGCTGGTAAAATGATTCTATTTACGAATGACGAATGGAGGTTATATGCGTGAACAAAAAACAATCATTCTTGCTTTATTAAGTGTAGGTCTTTTTTTCAGTATGGCCCTGGCGCTGCCGGCGCTGCCGGTTGTAGTGGGGGATGCGGCAAAAACGTTTAAAACCCCCGGCCATCATCCCACGGGTTTGTGTTTCGACGGCACACTTCTCTGGCTGGCGGACAGGGGAACTTACAGAATCTATGCGCTGGACCCGGAAACCGGTGAGGTAAAAAATATCCTGGACGCACCGGGCTACGACCCCAGGGGGCTGGCCTGGGACGGGAAACTGCTCTGGTGCAGCGACGGGAAAGAGGGTTGGATTTATGGCATTAATGTTGAAACCGGCGTCGCTGAAAAGATACTGGAATCCAATGCGCCGGACCCGTGCGGCCTGGCTTTCGACGGTGAATTCCTGTGGATGGGTGATAAGGGAAATAAAAAACTCCTGAAAATCAACCGGGCCGACGGCATGATGCATGAAAATATACCGGCCCCTTCCGAACAGGTGAACGGCCTGACCTTTGACGGCCAATATCTCTGGGCTGCGGATAACGCCGACGATATGCTCTACCGCCTGGACCCGGCAACCGGAAATGTATCTGTGTTCCTCCGGTCTTGCGGTCCTTATCCTTATGGCATTTGCTGGGATAATGTGCGCCAAACGCTGTGGAACGTTGATTACCAGGCGGAAGAACTCTATCGCCTGGACCTGCAAACCAAAGAGTTCATGCGCAAAATGGACCCGAATGTGTATGAATGGGAGATTATCAGCGAATTTAAAAACTTCGGCCCGGATACGGTCCTGGATATGGATGCATTTATTGCCCTGCCGGGGAATTTGAATAACCAGCAAATCCTGGGGGAAATTTCTTACAGCCAACCGCCCACTTCATTTGTCACTGATAAATGGGGACAGAAGTTTGCCCAATTTCATTTCCCGGAGGTCCCGGCGAATTCTTTTTTAAAGCCCAGTCTAAAATTGAAAGTCCGGCTTTACAAAACGGAATATTATATTTTCCCGGAACGGGTCGGTTCCCTGGACGAAATTCCCAAAAGCCTGGGGATTTACCTGGCGGACGGGTTTAAATACGATATTAAAAATCCTGTGATCCAGGAAGCGGTGAAAGCGGCGCTGGGCGATGAGAATCGTCCCTACTGGATGATGCGTAAGATTTTTAATTATATTATCGATAAAATCGACTATAACCTGAAACCGCTGGGCGGATGGAATCCCGCTCCCACGGTATTGAAACGGGGGACAGGGTCTTGCAGTGAATATTCCTTTGTGTTTATCGCCATGTGCCGCGCCGCTGGTTTACCGGCCAGGTATGTGGGTTCCGTAGTTGTACGCGGCAAAGATAGAGGGATCGATGATGTCTGGCACCGCTGGCCGGAAGTATTCCTGCCTAATTACGGCTGGATCCCGGTGGACCCTTCGGCTGAAGGCGGCAGGCCGTACCCGGCTGGAAAGGCTAGGTTGATTGGCGAAGTGGGCAACCGCTACCTGATTACAACTCAAAGCGGCGGCGATTCGGAATACCTGGATTTCTATTACAATTTTAATGTTCGCTGGAAAACCAAAGGGAAATGCAAGATTTCCAGCTCTCAATTCGGTGAATTTAAACCGGTGAAAGAATAGAATATCCCACGAACCTGCGAATACACAGAAGACACGGAAGGAGAAGATAGTAAATATGTCGATTAGTACGAAAACGGGTGATACTGGTGTAACCGGTCTTTGGACCGGCGAACGGGTTAAGAAAAACAGCCCCAGGGTGGAAGCCTACGGTACGGTGGATGAATTGAACGCCCTTCTAGCGGAAGCAAAACACTTGGTGAAATCGGAACGGGTGAAAAAGATTGTCAGGGAAATACAGGAAGACCTTTTCCGGGTGGTGGGTGCCCTGGCGTCTATAGGTGATTTCCAGTACCCGGTGACGGATGCGGATATGGAACGTATCACAAGATATGTTCATGAGTTTGAAAAGGAAGTTGAATTGACGGGATTTGTGATCCCGGGCAATACACCCCAGTCGGCAAAATTGGACGTCTGCTGCACGGTGGCCCGGCGGGCGGAACGGAGAATTCTTTCATTGGCTGATGAGGAAAATACCCCGGATGCGGTGAAAAAATATATGAACCGCCTATCTGACTTGATTTACATGCTGGCCCGGTTCGAAGAAAAAAACGAGGGTAAATTGGAATTTAAAAAGTGGTGAAGTCTTGTATTTTGCTGAAAAAGATGTATAATAATATCTACAGTTGTCTTGTGGCAAAATATAATTTTTTCAATAACGAAAAAACGAGGTAAAAAATGAAAGTATTGGTAATCAATAGTGGAAGTTCGTCCATCAAGTTTCAGTTGATCAATATGGAAACGCACCAGGTTCTTGCCAGGGGTTTGCTGGAACGTATCGGCATTAAAGGCTCTGTCTTGAACTATTACAAGGATTCCGAGAAAAAGGTAATCGAGGCGGCTATCAGTAATCACGAGGAAGGAGTCAAACTTATTGTTGATTATTTAACCGATCCGAAGGACGGCGTTATCAAAGATAAGAGCGAAATTTATGCCATCGGCCACCGCGTGGTTCATGCGGGCGAAAAATTCAACGGCACTGTCGTGATAACTAAAGCAGTAGTGGACGCCATGAAAGAATGTATCCCGCTGGCGCCGCTGCATAATCCCCCCAATATCGTCGGCATCGAAGCGGCGCAGCGCATATTGCCCGGTATTCCCATGGCCGGCACTTTCGATACGGCTTTCCATCAAACCATGCCTGAAAAAGCGTATATCTACGCCCTACCATATACATATTACGAAAAATACAAAATCCGGCGTTATGGTTTCCATGGCACCTCTCATTTTTTCGTGGCCAAACAGGGCGCCAGGGAAATGGGCAAAACCATGAAAGATTTAAAAATCATTACCTGCCACCTGGGTAACGGCTCTTCCATGGCTGCCATCGAGCACGGGAAGTCTGTTGATACGTCGATGGGATTCACCCCACTGGAAGGGTTGGTCATGGGCACCCGCTGCGGCGATATCGATCCTGCTATTCCTACCTTCCTAATGAAAACCGAAAACCTTACGATTGCGCAATTGGAAGATTTTTTAAACAAGCAATGTGGTGTCAAAGGTCTTTCTGGTGTGTCCCCGGACATGAGGGATATCGAACAGAAAGTAGCCGAGGGTCACCACGGCGCTATTTTGGCTCTGGAGGTTTTCTCCTACCGGATTAAGAAATATATCGGCTCATATATCGCAGCCATGAACGGCGTTGACCTGGTTATTTTTACCGGCGGAATCGGTGAAAGGGACCTGAATGTGCGCAGGAAAGTGTTGGAAAATATGGAGTTCCTGGGTATCGAATTTGATAAAGAAGCCAATGAAAAGGCTTTCGGTATATTCGGTTATATTTCCGCCCCCAATTCAAAGGTAAAGGTAATGGTTGTCCCCACGAACGAAGAACTGGAAATTGCCGAACAAACGGTAGAAGTACTAAAGAATAATAAATAAAAGCTTTAGGAAGTCAAGAAACCCTTTCTCGAAAGGGTTTCTTGTTGCCGAAGGCATAATAATGAAGGACCCTGCGTCGCGGGGTTCATTGTTTTATTTTAAATCGTATGCCGCCGAAGATGAAGGCGATGATATTGTAAATAATACTCAAAACAGCGCCGAAGGAAGCAGAGATGACGAAACCGACAATACCCCAGAAAGCGGCAAAGATCAACCCACCGGCAATTCCACCCCTTGTACTCGATATTATATTCGGCAACAGCGGCTGGAAATCGGCTAAATGGGTCTTAAAAATCCCGAAAGCAGCCCCCCATAAAACTCCTACTATCAACCCTATGGCACCCACGAAAAAAAACATCGATCCTATTTTTATCGAGTCAATCAAGAGTTCGTTTTCTTTAAGCACAATCCTGTCGGGTTTACTGGAAAGGGAAGGCGCGGCAGCTTCTTTCTGGTTGGCGCCGCAAATAGGACAGTAAATAGCATATTGGGAAATCTTGGCTTTACATATTTTACATATGGTATAGCGCTCGGGTTGGTCTTGCTCATTGCCGAGCGTATCTATCCCGGCGCCTTCATCAATCCTGACCGGGGTTGCTGCTTCTCGAGGCGATATTTCCCCGGTTGCATCCAACACAAAGGGTTCCTCGTACTCTGTCAGGAGCTCTTCCCCGGACCTGTCATTGTAGGCGTAGTTACCGGTTCCGGTAAAAGCGCCTTCATCTGCGCGCAAATTCAAACCTGGACCTGAACCTGTTCCAATACCGGCATCTACATCCGAATCTTCGCCTGCACCAGCGCTTTCCATATCATCGGTTGCTTCACGGGCCGGTTCCGTATATACAGCCGTGGGTTGAGGCTTCTCTTTAAACGGATTGTCTTCTTTCCATTCGGTCCCATTGTAAATATACCATTTCCCTGTTTTCCCCCCAATCATCCAGTAGTACCCGTTTTCATCCAGGACCATCATCTTTTTTAGTTCTTTTTTCATTTCTTCGGGGTTTATTTCGCCATTGCTCAGCTTCTCTTTTAAATCCTTGTATTGTTGTTCTGTTTCTTTGAATTTTGCAAAGTCCATTGTTTGACTTAGCCTCCATGTACAATTATATGTCTTATCTCTCCTACCAGGTAAAAAGACCCGGTAACCAGGATTTCTTCCCGCCATTTTTGGGCGGTTTCCAGGGCTTTTTTAAGGTCCTGTTGGACCAGGACATTTTTCAATCCCTGTCGATGGAAAAGGCCGGCTAATTTCTCCGCCGGCAGCGCCCGCCGGGAAATGGGTTCGCTGATGATGACATTTTCCACGAAAGGGAGGAGCAGCCTGGTCATTTGCCGGTAATTTTTGTCTTCCAGGACTCCGAAAATCAGCGTGAGCCTGTTTTTTTTCTTTTGCGCCAGGAAATCGCTCAGCATTTTGATACTTTCCACATTGTGACTGCTGTCCAGGATTACGGTCATTTTCCCTGGATTTGAATTCCCTGTTTGCTTCTCAATGATTTCGATCCTGGCCGGGACATGGGTGTTTTTTATTCCCTGGCGAACCGCTTCCGGGGATATGGCAAACCCCATTTCATTAAGGATTTGGACACATTTGACGGCGGCGGCGGCATTGCGGGGCTGGTGCCGGCCGTTCATATGTACGTCGAATTCATGGCGCCCGTTGTGGGTCACATAGCGGCAGCGGTAACCGTCGGCCAGGTCTTCGATAGTCAAGCGGTTTTGGGAATCGATGACCTGGTAGAAGGGGGCGTCTAATTCCCGGGCCTTTTTTTTTATGACGGTATGGGCCGCGGAATGGACATTACACCCGCAGACCACAGGTACGCCTTTTTTTATGATCCCGGCTTTTTCCGCGGCGATATCTTTTATACGCCGGCCCAGGATGGCTGTGTGGTCATGGGATATGCCGGTTATAACGGATAGGGTAGGGGGGATGGTGGAAGTGGCGTCCAACCGGCCGCCTAAACCGACTTCCATCACGGCGGCGGCGACGTGCTCTTTGGAAAAGTGATAAAGAGATGCAAGGAAAATGTACTCGAAATAGGTGGGCATATCCACAATAACTTTATTTTGCAGGAGTTGTTGAGAGAGTTCTTTTACAGCGCTTATGCAGGCGGCGAAAGCGGTTTCGGGAATCAGCCGGTTATCGACTTTGATGCGTTCGCGGACATCATGGAGATGGGGGGAAGTAAAAAGCCCCACTTTACGTCCCGATGCCTGGAGAACGGAGGCGAGGAAATGGGCGGTGGAACCTTTGCCGTTGGTGCCGGCCACCTGGATAAACGTAATGGAATTTAACGAAAATGGTAAATGGCAGAGGATGGCCTGGGTTTTTGCCAGCGACAGGTTCATGTGTTTATGTTCGTCGATCTTCCCAGGTATTCCAGCGTTTTTTTATAATCCATCTCTTGCTCCGGCATGGTACTCATTTTCCCTTGTATTAGACCTCACGACCTCACGGCGTCACGGCGTCACGGCGTCATGACGCAGCAATATACAACGCCACCGTTCCTTGCACCCTGATACCCTGGTATTCTATTTTTAAATTTATAGGAAACGAATAATTAAGCTTCTCCTTTGGCTTCGTCGTCTTCAAACTCATTTTTAGCGCCCAGGACCAGGGCCGCGCCGTCGTAAATCTGCCTGACTGCCTTTTTCTGCTGCTGGAGGGTGTTGATGGTCTCTTTGACCCGGGCCAGTTCTTCTTCGATCCTGGCGTCGATGATTTCGATTTGCTTCCTGGCTTCTTTCATTGTTCTTTCATAAAATGCATTGGCGTCATCATTTAAATGGCTCATAAATTACTCCTTGTTCTTTTATTTTTTTATTGTTAATGTAATGGTTTTCCATACTTTAACTCTAACGTTGTTTTTTGTGGCTGGTTTGAATTTCCAACCGGTTATGGTTTTTTCAATCACGGAATTAATCTTTTTTGCACTGGATCTTTTTATAAGCCGGACTTCGCTGACAGTGCCATTGTGATCCACCAGGTAACTGGCCATAACTATTTCATCGGCTTTGAGGGTTCTTGTGTCCTGGGGGGTAATTTCTACGGCGGGCGTCGAGATTGCCGCCGGTGGGCTATCCGCATCACTGATAGCGATGATATCCCCCTCGGATATCTTGTTTTGCTGGGCTTCCAATTGTTTTTGGGCTTCCTCTGTTTTCTTTGCTTCTTCATCGGCCAGGGCTTTTTTATTAGCCTCCTCTTCCAATTGCTTTTGTTTCAAGGCTTCCTGGTCTACGGCCGGTTCTTGTTTGGGTTCCTCTTTCGGTTTTGGTTTCTGCTCCGGTTTTGCTTCCGGGATATTTTCTTTTGGTGGGGTTACTGGGGGCGTTTCCACTGGTTTTTGGGCAGCGGTATCCTTAGCTTGAGTATCCTGTGTCGTCGGCGTAACGGCGGGTTCTTTTTTTAGTTCAGGTTGTTGGGTTGGCGGCGGCGTAGATGCATCTTTTGCCTGGGTTTCTTCGCTGGTGGTAGGAGTTTCCGTAGTAGGCGCGGGTGCGGGTACGGTGGTTTGGGGCGAAGTCGTACCGGTGGTTTCGCTTTGCGGGGCCGGTTCGATTGTTTCTCCCGGTGTACTTTTGCCGGTTATAAGATAATAGGTAATAAGGATTCCCAATATAATGATAACGACCAGGGCAATATAGAGATACTTTTTTCTCTTCCGGGTTTCTTCGTCTTTAATGGCCTGGAGTTCGGATAAAGCACTGAATTCCATTTCTGCCCGGACGGCCGTGGACTTGGCTGCTTTAGCTTTGTCTTCCGGTTCCCCCTCGTCTTCCCATGTTAGGAATTCGTTCCGTTCCAATATGGTTGTCGGCGTGGTTTTCGAAGGTTGAGGCGGCGGAGGTGGCGGAGGTGGCTGGGACGGCTGGGGCGCCGGCGCTTGCGCCGGTCCTTGATCATCATCAAGATCAATCTCGACTAATGGATGGAAATCTTCTTCCAGTTCCACCAGGGTATCTTGTTTTTCCAATAAAAGTGGTTCCTGTTCGACCGGCGTTGTAATAACCTGTGTTATAAGCTTCGGAGGCGCTGGGGCCGGCGGCGGCGGCGGTTCCATTTCGATCCGCTGCAGCCTGTTTATTTTATAGGGAATGGGTTTGAGATCGATTTTTATCCCTTCTTTTTCGATTTCCTCTTTGAATAAATCGTAAATGGCATGGGAAAGGTGAACGGCCAGGGCCGGGCGATCGTAGTTTCTTAACAGGTAAGAGTGTATGTCGTTAATGATGTCGGAGGCTTTTTGATATCGTTTATTTTTGTCTTTGTTGAGAACTCTTAAGATGATGAATTCCAGTTGGGGATCGATATCTTTTTTCAGCAGTCCGGGTTTGATAATCTCACCGGTTTGTACTTTGTGCAAAACGGCCATATCCGAGGAGTCCATGAATAATTTTTCGCCGGTAATTAATTCGAAAAAGATAATTCCCACGGAGTATAAATCTGCGCGGTGGTCGATATCTTTTTCAGCGCGGGCTTGTTCGGGGGACATGTACAATAATTTGCCTTTCAGGGCGCCGGCAACGGTCTGGTGCATTTTTATCGAGGCTTTTGAAACACCGAAATCGGTTAATTTGACATCGCCGGTGAAAGAGACCAGGATATTGGGGGGTGAGATGTCCCGGTGCACGATTTCGAGGTTTTTCCCGGAGCTGTCTTTGGCTGAATGGGCGTAATTTAATGCTTTTAATACTTCCAATATGAGGTACAGGGAGAGTTCTTCCGGCAGGAGTTGGCCGGAGTCGGATAGTTTTCGCAGGATCAGCCGTAAATCTTTGCCTGAGACGTATTCCATGGCAATAAAATAGTAATCGTCTTTTACGCCCAGGTCATAGATCTGGACGATATTGGGATGGGTTAGTTCGGCGGCGATTTTGGCTTCATCCACGAACATTTCAATGTATTTATCATCTTTGCCGTAACCGGCCAGTATTTTTTTCAAGGCGATGACTTTTTCGAATCCTTTGACGCCTTTTCTTTTGGCTTTAAAAATTTCAGCCATCCCACCCCTGGCGATTAATCCGATGATATCATAGCCGCCCAGTTCATTTTTTTGTCGTCTTTTTCCTGGGTTTCCAGTTCTCGTGCTTTTTGGACCAGGGTTTCTTCGACTTTAATGGGGCGGGTGCTGGTGTCTTTCAGTTGGGTGGGCTTTCCTTTGATTCCTAAGCCGGAAAGGGTGTCTTCGAATTTCTTGGAGATATCGTCTTCTATTTTTTTAAATTTGAGTGTTTCCTGGGGTTGTTTTTTGTCTTCTTTTTTTGTTTTAAACAGTTGGTCGAGATCGATATCGATTTTGCGTGTAGCAGAGACATCGTCGGGTTTCGCGGTTTTGATGGGCCTGGTAACGCCTGCTTCTCTAGCCAGGGAGTCTAAATCGGGAAGGACTTGAGTGGCGGCAATGTCTTTTTTAAGTAACTTTGTTGTAGACACTGACGGCATCTGGCGGGTTACCAGGATATCCTCTTGAGGCGCTTTTTTTTCGGTTTTTATCACATGGGGGCCGGTTTTCTTTTTTAAATCTTCATCCAGCTTGATCTCATAGGGTTTGATTTCCTGGACTTCTTCCAGGAGGTCGCCGAAAAGGTCTTCTGAAGTTAATTGTTTTTCTTCTTCTTTTATTTTTCGGATGGTGGGGATTTTCCGGGTATCCGGTATGGCGGGCTGGGCAGTGGTTAAGAGGTTTTTATCCTCCAGTTCCGATTCGTTAATGTCCAGGAGTTCAAGCACCCGTTTTTTGAATTTTGGTTTGTCCAGGGGTTTTTCGAAGAAGTCGTCGGCCCTGTATTGGGTGATGGCCTGGTGTTTATATTCTGTGCCTTTGTATATTTCGCTGATGATAATGATTTTTAGCTCCGGGTAGTTGGCGGCGGCGTGATAGGAGAGGTTGAACCCGTGGAATTTGGGCAGCATGGCCGCGGTGATCATAAGATCATAACGGTTTTGAGCCAGCATTTTTTTTGCGGCGTCACCTTCTTCCACCACGGTGATTTCAAACATGGGGTGG
>JAUPLE010000425.1 GCA_030837085.1 Acidobacteriota bacterium
CATTAACAATTGACAATTGACAATTATCTCTATTCCGTTTCATTCACCGGGAATCGGGCAGACACGGGGGCCTGCCCCTACGCTCCTACGCTCCTACGCTGTATTTTACCGGCCTGTCCCCTCTTTTTTCCTGCCTGTTCTATTCGGTTTCTATTTGAAAATGGGGAGAGCGGAAAGGGTAATGGTCTGAACCGGGATGTGTGGGATGATTTGGATGACCGTGATGCCGGATGCCGTTAAGCCATTATCCTGTGAATCCTTTCATCCTGGGTATCCAGGTTCAGACTTTCCCTGCCCATTTTTTTTCACCAGTTTTCACTCACAACTCACCCGATATCTCCAGTCATTGGCCATTGATCAATAGTCATTAACAGTTAACCATTAACAATTGACAATTAACCATTATCCCTATTCATTTCCAAAATCGGGCAGACACGGGGGTCTGCCCCTACGGAATGTAAAATTTCTGGACTATTCAGGCAAATTCGATATATTTTACCGGCCTGTTCCCCCTTTTACCCCGAAATATTTAGCGATGGGACAGACAGGAATCAGCAAGCTTTTTCCGGTAATGAAATTTCTTCAGAGCTTTTATTTAATTTTGAAGCATAATCATCTTTCAACTTTTTTACGTCTGTTTTTAGACCGATCATATAACATATCAAGTTTATAGCAACTTTCTGGTTTTCTCCGGTTGTAATCATTTTCTTTCCTGCACTTTCCCACAAAAGGCCTTCCCATGGTGATTTCCCAATTTCTGTATTAATTCTAGAGAGTAAACGAATTGTTTCTTCCAATTGCATACTCTCTTCTAAAGCAGCCTTAATAGCCCTGATAAAAATCAGTAAACCAATGGGTCTGAATAAAATATGACCACCACGTTCATTCCTGTATTTAATCACTTTATTTTTCTCAGAATCATTCAATGAAAGGTATTCACTGATTTCAGGAAAATTTGAAATAATTGTATTCAACAATTGTATTATAAAATTCTTGGCTTTATCAATGATCTCCTGGGGAGGTCTTTTTTTCTGAAATTTATTCCAGGACTCTTCTATAATATCTTCTTTTTTTAAGTATCCCGAAAGTAATTCGCAAATGCATTTATATAAAGTTACAATATTTGTAAAACATTCTTTATCGCTATTTGGTATTGAAAGACTTTTTGTCAAAGAAAGTCTATCATTGCTAAAAAGCGGATATTCTTCTATTAAATCTCTTGTTATTATCGCAGCAATATCATCCTCATCTAAAGCTATAATTTCGGATATGTTTACGGGTTTCGCATAGCGATTTAATGTCGTGAAAAGCCTCCTGGTTCGTTCTTTTCCTTCCGGGGTACTTTTATGACCGATGAATATAACGGATATTTCCTCGTCACATAATCCATCATTGCCTTTTAAAGCACCTTTTATACCTTCGACACGATGCTGTCCATCTAAAGCAAATAATTCTTCTTTTCCTGATAGCTTTAAATATCCTAAAATACCTGTTTCTGAAATAGGGAATTCGGGCAAGATGTTTCTATCATCAGGAATTTTGAGCTCAATCCATTGGGGATCTCCCCCATAAACCCCTATGATCAATGAATTAAAAAACCTTTGAGGTTGAGTGATAAGATATTGGGAAATTTCCTTGGCACGGGGCGTAAGCTGCCTCTGTATGAAATCCCTAAGTTTTTCACTTTCATGAATTTCTTTGGCAATTTTAACTCGCTCGCTTATATCTTTGAACTTCATTATGGTGGAATAATAAGTCCAGTCACCCATAAATGCGCGCAACGCAGGCAAAAACAATTTATCTTTATCTTTCACCTTTAATTCTCCTTCATTAGAATGCATTAACTATCCTATTTACGTCTGTTGAGTATTCTCCATTACACGGCGGAAGGAAAGCACCCAATAATTTTTTCTCTAAGTCTAATAAATTTACATTATCAATCTCAATATAGCAGAACTCTATATACCCCTTCCATAGGTTCAATAAACGAAGAATTTTGGGCCTGCCTTTTTCATTATTCATCTCTTTGAAATATTCTCGATATCTCACTTTTAAAGTTCGATCTGCTTTGCCAATATAACAAAGATATCTCTGGGGATGATTGGTAAACCGGGGATTAATAACAAAACTATAAATTCCTTTGGAATTTGGGATAAGGTCTACATTATTGGGATCGAAAGGACAAGATTTCCATTCAAAGTCAGCGACATCTTTTAATTTTTCCCAGTATTTCGGCCAGAGATTGAACTCTTTCTTGAAGCTTTTAAACTCATTTTGTTCATTTGTGATATCGTTTACAGTCATTTTCTCCTCTTATATTATAGAAAGCAAACTGCGCATCCTTCATCCTCCGCTATCCCAAGTACGTCGATCAAAAACCCGGATTTCTTCTCTGATGAAAAGCCGTTCCTTTTTATGTATTCCTCTTTGATACGGTTTATCCGCTCCGGCTTAATTAGATCCTCCAATTTCTCATCCTGTTTCCAATTAAAACCGCTATTCTCATATTCCATCGCCTTTTTAAACAAATCCGGGTGCTGTTCGTACAACCATACCCATTCTATTTTCTGCTGGAAAAAACAAAAGAAACAACCGGACCGGCTTCGGGAATAAGTTCCCGTCTTCCCGTTTACGGTAAACTCAATACTTTTATAATATTCGGGAATTCCCACTCCACTCTCTTCCAAAATCCTGAATATATCATCGCGTACCAGCACATCTTGATTATCCAGCAGTGGGAAAGTATCTAAATGGGAGAGTGGGTAATCGGTCGTCTTCAAAAACTCGAAAACGGCTTTATTAAACAAGACCACACCGGCTGAAAGCAAGTCCTTCAACTTCCGCTCTCTTGTGTAAGAGGGCGTTGTGCTCTTGTATAAGATGTTTTCGATCATGTTGGGTATTTTATCATTTTCCAATTGTTTTTGGAAGATACCGGATATAATGTTTTTATTTTTGTTGTCCAACACCTTTTCAATGACATCTTCACTCCAGATATTTTTCCTGAACGGAAAGATGGATTGGATATTAGGTTTTTTGGAAATATATCCTTCCCTATCTTCATCCCCCCGGATAGCAACATATGAAACCACGGGGTCTTTTCCCACGAATTCTTCGAAGGGTTCCAATTTTAATGTTTTTGTACACCAGCGGGCATTTGAAGAAGGTAAAAATCCCCGGTACAATTCATAATAATAATCAAATGGATCCCCGTGGTAACCACTGGCGGCTCTCAACCGTTTTATTTCTTTGCCCAGGAAAACCTGGAGATTTTCCAGGATTCGGTATGACTCTTTAAGCTCTTTGCCCGTATCGCAGAAATAATACTCGATGTCCAATTGCGGATATTTTTTTTTCAAGTAAATCGCTAATGCGGCGCTGTCTTTTCCGCCGGAAATCCCTAAAACATGCCTTACTCTTTTATTCATTATCGAATTGCTCCCTGATTATCCCCAGCATTGCCGCGATATTAATGCTTTTATCCGCTGAAAGTATTTCCTTTATCCTGGTTTTGAGCTTCTGACTCTCTTCGTCCTTATCCCTGGAAAAGCGAAGCAGGTTCGCTTTTGTTCCTTCCGAAAGGGTAGTGACTTCTACTTTAAAAATGTCTTCCCGGCGCCTGTCAACATTCATATCTGAAAATTCGCATAAATTGTCCAGCTCGAAAAGGATATGATTTAGTTTTTTGCAAACGATTTCTTCTTCATGGTCCTCGAGATCTACCGCGGACTTATTCATCACACCCTGGATTAAGGATAGCAGCCATGATTTCCGATCATCCTGCCCCGAAGTCAAGCGGTGATAAAATTGTGCTTGATGGGGCAGCAATAAAAACGTTTTTAAGGTCTTGTAGCGGGCTACTATTACGGCTCTATATCCAGGAAACTCGATGGATTCGACCCCAAGTTCCTTTTTAAAATACGTTTCAATTCTCCCTATCAACTCCTCAAAACATACCTGGATTTGTTGGAAACCACTTTTCAATTTCGCGATAAATTCCTCCAGTGTTTCGGTGGATTCGGTAAGGCTAGTTAATGTGTACCCCAAAGCATTGGGAATGTCCTCGAAAAATGTTTTTTCCGGGTCTTTTGCCAGGGCGACGGCATCCCTCAAGGCCAGGGCTGTTTCCGTCATCCTCCCGGTCTTCTTTGTGTACCGGGGAAGTTTGCTGTAAAAAGTAAGATAAGGTCGAATGGTATCGACAAAACCGGCATTAGTCAATTTATTTTCCTTGCTCTTATTTATCAGTATCCTGTATTTATTAAACAAATCCAGCCTGATTCCCTCGATAGCGAAAGCTTTGATAGAGTATTTTGCCGGGTCTTTAAGTATTAAAAAAAGAATGTCGCTATTTGTTTCAGGCACATAAGCATCCTGGTTAAATAATGCAAAGGAATCTCTTTTTATAAAAAGAAAAACGGGAATCCAGAACTCGATGAACCCCTGTTTTATTTTAAAGGGCCTGGCAGATAATATTTCAACGAAGTCGGCGATACTCTTCTTGTTTTGTTTTGTGCTTTCCAGGAAATCCTCACATCTTTTCCAGAGAGGTTTAAAGGATTCCTCGATAGGTTCGGCCAGCATCATGAAGCCATCTTCATCCTCCCTGTGAATCCCGGTGCTTTTTAGAAGGCTCAAATATATTGTCTTCTCAGGGGGAAAACTGCCGGGGTCAAACCCAATATCCTTTGATTGCCAATTTTGTGTCAGTTGAATCAGAAAATTTCTCTTTGCCATAGGGATATTGGTCGACAAATTGTGGCGATTCACCAGTTCATTCCTATAAAAAGGAGTATGCGGATATACCTTCTCACATATATTTGAGAGGAAACGGTTAAAATCCCTCCTGGTCTCTAAAGTCTTTTCCTCGCCATTGAAATACCATGTAACATTTCCCCTGGAGGTATATATGCTGCTCAGGATATTGTTGTTTAGCTCATTGGTCAAATGAGAAAGAAATAGCTTTAGATCTTTCTGAGCCACCAGGTCATCCGGGTACTCATCCAGGACATGATTTACTTTCTTAATTTCCCAGATGATATTCCTTATTTCAAGGGGCTTATGGTACAACCCATAAAGAATGGCCTCGCCGGATTTTTTTGTAATCTTCCGAATATCGGCGGACTTAATGGAATCATTGAAAATAATATTTATATAGCCGTCTATTTCACCAACCGGGGAATATTTAACCGGCTGATCCGAAAACACAATTTCAAAAAAGCGCGGTGTCCCGGTCTTAAAAAAGACTGATTTGGCTAAGACATAAGGAAATTGGAAATATTCCTTTAGAACCGGGACAATGTCTGCCGGCAAATCGACATGAGATGCAGCTTCTCTTACAGCAAGGTCTATGTCCAGGTCGGTCCCATCGAATAAGATAAACCAATGCTTGAATTCCAGGTACCGAATAATCTTCCGGGCCTTGAGAATATCGATAAATTTTGCAGGCTCTTTAATGCCCAGGGCCAGGGTTGCATAGTTTAAAAGAAAATCCCGGTCGATCTTTGAAGCTTTAGAGGCAAAAATATTCAGCAAGCCAATAGTCTTGATTAGTTTTGCGGCGGCATTGTAATCCCTTTCAAAAATAGCTTCGGCCCTTTCCAGGGACCTTCGAATCGCCGACCACTGAGAATAATCCGGGTTATATTTGGTGGAAAGAAAAGAATAAAAGTTTTGTATCAAATAATTATAAACACAATCCAGGTTATAATAAGGATTGTTTTTAGAGTCATAATCATACAGACCGTTGATATCCGTAGACGTCAGGAAGGAAAAAAGAGACCTTTCATTTTGACCATACTTTTGTAAAGAGAGAGTAAGCACGGCAGCAGCTAATACATCAAGCGGCAAAAGGTTTTGCACCAAATCCCCGGTTAATTGGCTGCTCATCGGGAAAGATTTTGACATCACTATCGTTTCAACCAATTTTTCATTATTAGCGGGAATTTTTATAAGAGGCTCATTACTAAGGTATTTGGCCGCCAGTAACAGCAGTTGTTCAACCGGTTCATTAAAAACGATTTCCTTAAACCTGCCTTTTACCTTTTCCCATTCCATTCGTTGCTTAATCGTCAACTCCGATGTGTAAGCCTGGAAATTTTGGTGCAGTGTGGTAATAAAAAGAATCTCCTTATCGAAATCGTTGGCAAGTTCAGCCAACTGTTGGATAAAATACAATTCTTTATCCGGGTTATTGGCTGCCGCATATTCGAGGAATTTCCCAAACTCATCGATGATAATTGCCAAACGTTGACCGTCCAGTCTTATTTTTTTGTATAAGTTCTCTAACTTGACCAGTGCGTTATCTGTTGAGGCTGAGCCTAACACTTTTGAAAAAGCCTCCTCAACGGATTGATAAGAGCCGGTTATATTGATAAACTTAAAAGGGCGTGAACCATTTAAGGCAGATGGGGATAGAGTGAAAAATTTCTTTTCTCCTTTAAGTTGTTTTTCAAAAGCCAATAAGAAAGATGATTTACCGGTTCCGAAACTGCCGATGATATTAAATGAATGAATTCCTGCCGAAAAACCGTTGTCCAATTGCTCCAAAACTCTTTCGGCATTTGGGGTATGGATATAATTGAAACTCTTATCCAGGTCTCTGATAATATTAACCGATGGGGTGAACTTATTTTCCATAGTAGTTATCCAGTACTTCCCACTTGTCGATCTTATGTTTGAATTGGACTTCTTTAATCCCGGCGTCATCCATATATGTCAACCATTTATACTTTCCGGTTAATGCTTCGAGTTTCTTTACAATGCTGCCGGAACTAATTGCAAAAACACCTCCGATGCTGTTTACGGCGGTTAATAGACCATGCAAAGAGATCGAATTCCCGTAATCTTCATTATCCAGGATACAGAAAAGTAATATCTCAGGGGGAATCTCTTCTTTTTCAGTATTGACAACCCTGAACCATACAGTTTCATCCTCTCCCATCTTGTTAATTCTTTCAATCATCTCCAGGTCTACCAATAGTCCGGCTGAAAGGTCTTTGACTTCTTTATCCTCTCGTCCGGGTTTCAAGTAAGTACTTAGAAACACAGATACATCTCTCTCGATGGTATTCTCGCTTACAACGGTATCGAGTTCCTCACATTTGCGTTTCAAGAAATTAACCAGTTGTTGCCTGGAAAACTCGGACTTCTCTTTGCGGAACTCGTTAAAGAAAAGAGAATAAATGGAAGCATGATTCCTTTTAACAAGGGAATAATGTAAAAGCCAGAGTGAAGCAATATCTTCGATAAATGGGTCATTCCCTTTCTCTCCAAATATATATCGCGCGAAATCCGTCAAATTTTTTTTTGAATCAAGGGCGCAAAAAGCCGTCATCCAATACTGGATCGAATTCACCATGTTTTTTCCGACCCCCAGTTCGACAACGGCATCGGGGTCATTAAACGATTTCCCACTGTTTACGAAATCGAAACCTTTCTTCAGCCAAAGCTCTCTGCACTGGAATGACTCATGCCCTGAAAAGTTCAACTTGTTCATTTTCTACCTGATTTTGTGTCCTTACAACCTTTTCAAAATTTTTTTCCGCGTTTCAAGTGGCTTAAATTATAGCACAAAAATTCTTTGCGTCAAATGCAATGCTGTAATAAAAAGTCCCGCGTGGATTTCTGCTATCCAGGCAGAAGTTCCAAATATCAAGGAAAAGTAAGGTGGCCTAAAAATGCTTTCTCATTTCCGCATTTTCACCATGCATTGCTCTATTTGCCCCAATCTCTTTGTCATTTTCCCCAGGCGCTGTGGCATTTTACACAGCCGCCGTGCTATCTTGCACAGTCGTCGTGCGATCATACACGGGGCCTTTGCAATCTTGCACAATGTCTGTGGCATTTGCCAAAAGGTCTTTGTCATTTGCCACAGGAGTTTTGCCAATTGCCAAAGATGTTGGGGGATTTGCCAAAGATGTTCCGGCATTTGCCACAACCTCTTTGCCATTTGCCCCAGGAAGTTTGTCAATTGCCGCAGAGTCTTTGTCATTTGCCTCAAGTGTTTTGTCATTTGCCAAAGATGCTCGGGCATTTACCACAACCTCTTTGTCAATTGCCCCAGGAACTTTGTCATTTGCCGCAAGGTCTTTGTCATTTGCTGCAACTGCTGTGAAAATAGCCACAAAGGTACGGCAGAAAAGGTATAATTGTTAATGGTGAATATGGTTCCGGTCGGACATTCATTCCTTACCAACGGACATTGATACCTTACCGTCGGACATTGATAGATTACCATTGGACATTGATACCTTACCGCCGGACATTGATGGATTACCAACGGACATTGATACCTTACCAACGGATATTGATAGATTACCAACGGATATTGGTTCCTTCCCATCGGATATTGACAGATTACCAACGGATATTGATTCCTTCCCGACGGACATTGACAGATTACCAACGGATATTGATTCCTTCCCATCGGACATTGACGGATTACCAACGGACATTGGTTCCTTCCCAATGGACATTGAGCTGAGAAGCGCAGAAGAAAAGAAAAAACTACTTCCGGGTAATCTGTGTCAATCCGTGTAATCTGTGGTCCCCTCCACTTCGCGTCTCTTCGCGTTCTTAGCGGCTATATTCATATCAGTGGCAGATTTCCCCCAGACCTTTAGTCGCTCACTCCGCACCTTATGTCGCTTACTTCGCACCTAAAAACGCTCACTCCGCACCCATAGTCGCTTAGTCGGCAC